>NZ_JAIHAP010000068.1:0-9827 GCF_020054775.1 Thermosipho sp. (in: thermotogales)
CATATGAATATGAATAATTAATTCTCAAAAGCCATATTATATGACTAAATATTTTTGTTTTTCTCTTTATCTCTTGCTTGACTACTTACCGGAAATCTTGTTTACATGTCTAACATCAACTATCTTTGGTTTATATCTTTTATCCCAAATTCTAAATATTGCAAATGCTCCACTCATAAATAAAAGACCTATCAAAAAGCTAAAATAATCAGAAAGTTTTAAATACGTCCCAAGACTTACCCCCAAAATTAAAAGTATCACTGGAAGTCCGTACAAAAGAAAGGCAAGCAAGGCCGGACGATATTTTAAATCTAAAATAACAAAATCTCCAGGAAAATATTCAAATTTATTATCTTTTTCCACTTTTAATTGCTCCACAGACTTTACATTACAACTACCCGATATAGCACATGAACTACAACCAGTTGTATCACGCTCAAGATAAATATATTTCTCATCCACTTTTGCTATAGTAAATAATTCTTTCATATTATCACCTTATTCAATCAAAATTAAAAATGGATGGTGTACCTGACCACCTTCATATGTTTCAAGTTCTAAATCTGGATATATCTTTGAAATAAAACTTTCAAAAATATCAATTTCTACTGCCGTTGCATCTTTTCCAATTATTGCAGTTACAATTTCCCTATCTTCAATATCTTCAATTTTTTCAAACGTCTTTTCAAGTGCAATTCTAAAATCCATATCATGTACTGAAAAATCATTATTTAAAAAGACAAGATACTCATCTTTCTTTATCTTCTCACCTTTTAATTTTGCATTTCTAACCGCTCTAGTAATAGATATAGTTACAACTTCTAAAATTGCTTCTTTGAAAACTTCAAACAATTTTTCTGGCTCTTCATCAGGAATATTTCTAATCAATGCTGCAATACATTCTTGAACATTTTTACTCTCAACAACGTATACAGCTTTATCTTTAACAGTTTCTGCAACCTGCTTAGCAGCAAGTATAATATTTGAATTGTTTGGAAAAACAAACACATTTTCGGCATTAACACTTTCAACTGCCGCTTTCAAGTCGGCTGTACTTGGATTCATTGTTTGACCACCAAAAACTATCTGATCAACTCCTAAATCTTTTAAAATTCTTGAAATTCCTTCACCAGGAGACACAGCTACTATTCCTATTTTCTTTTTCTCTTGCTCTACTTCTTTTGAAACGAAATGTTCATGCTGCATTTTCATATTATCTATTTTAACTTTCATCAATTCCCCTACTGTTAAGAACTTTTCTATTACACTTCCAGGGTTATTGGTATGCACATGTAACTTAATAACACTATCTTGGACGAAAAATACTACTGAATCTCCAATTTCATACAAAAAGTTCCTTAATTCCTCTTCCTTATTAGACTCCAAAGTCTCATAAGATTTTATTATCAACTCAGTGCAGTATTGAAACTTCAAATCTTCAGGAATTATATTGATTTCTTCTACTGGCATTGTTGTAGTTTTTATATTCAAATCTATTTCTTTTTCGCCTTGTATATATTTATAAAATCCTTCAGCAATATAATATAACCCCTTCGCACCGGCATCTACAACGCCAGCTTCCTTTAATTTTTTCAACATACTAGGTGTATCTTTAACTGCCTTATCTAAAACTTCAAGCACTTTTTTGAAAAATTCTTTGAAATCACTGCTGTCAATTAAATAATCAACATTCTCAGCCAAATACCTTATAGCAGTCAATATAGTACCTTCTACGGGCTTCATAACTGCACCATATGCAACTTCTTTTGCACTTTTAAATGCGTATGCAAAATCTCCTATCGTTATTTCACTCTTTCCTTTCAAATAATCTGTAAATCCTCTAAAAATTTGTGATAATATTACTCCAGAATTTCCCCGTGCACCCATCAGTGTTCCATTTCTTATAGCTTCTATTATCTTATCCGCTCTTTCATCTTCCACACTCTCAAGATATTTACAACCTTCCAAAAGAGTTGATGACATGTTTGACCCGGTGTCACCATCTGGAACCGGGAAAACATTTAGTGCATTTATCTCATCTTTATGTTTTAAAAGATTTTCTGCACCTTTCATAAATAAATATTTCAGCTCTTTGGCTGTTATTTTATCCAATGTATAACCCTCCTTACTATTTCACGTCTATAACATGGACATTTACTTCAACACTTTCACAGCCAGCTAAATTTTGAAGTTTATGTTTCACATTTTCTATAATATTCCTTCCAACCTCTGAAATTTTTGTGCCATATTCCAACTCCACATAGGCATCAACTTTAACATGTCCAAATTCATCTTCTTGAATCTTAACTCTACTTTCCTCACTACTTAGTAGCTTTGAAAACCAGCTATCTGATGAAATACTTACTGGACCGTAGGTCTCTAAAATTGCAAAATATACTAATTTTCTGATTGCATTTAATGTAATATCAAGTTCACCAAGTTCTGTTTGAATCTTCATAATTCTTCCTCCTTTCAATAACACCTTTTATCTGATTTTCAATCCCCTCTTCATCAAGCATTAATATCTTTAAAAGTTCTTTTCTACTTCCATGTGGTACGAATCTATCTTCAATTCCTAATATTCTAATCTTTCCATACCTACTCAAAGACTCTCCAAAACCACCATTTATAACTCCTTCTTCGATCGAAAAAACTTCTTCGTGATTTTCAAAAACCCAACTTAAAGTTTCTGTATCAATTGGTTTTACAGATCTTGCATACACTAAGGTCCAGCCATTTCTTTTTGCAACGGAAAGTGCTGATTTTGTAGGATATCCAGTTGCAATAATAGCAATATCTTTTCCTTCGTTTAAAATTTGCCATTTATCTAAATTAACCAATCTAATTTTATCATATAATTCTTCAAATTTTCCAAATTCATAATCACGTGGGTATCTTATTGCAACAGGTCCATCTATATTAAACTTAAAAACAGTATGCATTATATTAAGCAAATCTTGAATATCCATCGGCGCATAAATTTTCATATTGGGAATCATTTTCAAGTATGCAATATCAAAAACTCCATGATGGGTTGGCCCATCCTCACCCACCACACCAGCTCTGTCAATTGCAAAAATTACTGGAAGATTCTGTAGAGCTATATCATGAATTATTTGATCAAATCCTCTTTGCAAAAAGGTAGAATACACAGCAAACACAGGTTTAAAACCCAAAGTGGACATTCCTCCAGCAAATGTGACGCACATTTGCTCAGTTATTCCAAGATCAAAAAATCTTTCTGGAAATCTTTTTGCAAATTCATTCAAACCTGTTCCACTCTTCATGGCAGCGGTAATTGCTACAACCTTTTCATCTTTTTCTGCAATTTTAGTTAACATTTTGCCAAATGCCTCACTATACGAAATTATTCCTTTACTTTTTATGAAAACTCCCGATGAAACATCAAATTTACCCGCACTATGAAAACTTTCAGGATTAACTTCTGAATTTTCAAATCCTTTACCTTTAACAGTATTAACAGTTAATATTGTTGGATAATCATAATCTTTAATTCTTTTTAATTCATCTTCAAGTTCTTTCAAATTATGACCATCTACAGGCCCAAAATGTTTCAAACCAAGCCCCTCAAAGAAATCTTCTCCACTTATTGAAACCTTTATAGCATCTCTTATTCGTTTCAATTCATTCTTTAATTCAAAACTCATAGATTTTTTTAGAGTTTTTTTTGTCTCTAAATATACTTTGCTTGATCTAAGCTTGTCAAAAAGGTGAGATAACGCACCTACATTTTTTGATATTGACATAGAATTATTATTGACAATTATTTTTATCTTTGAATTTAAAGTCTTAATTTGATTTAATGCCTCAAGCGATTGACCAGAGGTTAGGGCACCATCACCAATAACAACTACTACATTTGCACTGCTATTATTCAATCGCAATGCTTGCTCGATTCCTAGTGCAGCAGAAATAGCCGTTCCAACATGCCCTGCACCGAACCTATCAACATAAGACTCAAAAATGTTTGTATATCCACTTAAACCATTAAATTTTCGAATAGTCGAAAATAAATCCCATCTTCCCGTTAACAACTTGTGGGTGTAAGTCTGATGCCCTGTATCCCAAATAATGAAATCTTCATAGGGGTTGTAAACCCTATAAAGTGCAAGAGTTAACTCAACCACACCTAAGTTTGACGCAAGATGGCCACCATTTTTTGATATGACATCTATAATATATTCTCTTATGTGCTCTGCAAAATTTTCTAACTCATCGTAATCCATTCTTCTGATATAAGAAATATAATCCACTTAATCACCTCTTTAATTTTGGAAAACCTTATTTAACTTCTATTTTCTCAACTCCCATGTAAGGAACCAAAACTTTTGGAACAGTTATACTTCCATCTTCGTTCTGATAGTTTTCAACAATGGCCACTAAAGTTCTCCCAACAGCAAGTCCCGATCCATTAAGTGCATGTGCATAATGCAATTTATTATCACTTCCTCTATACCTTATATTAGATCTTCTTGTCTGAAAATCTGTAGTGTTACTACATGAAGAAATTTCTTTGTAGGAATTGTAAGATGGAAGCCATACTTCTATATCGTAAGTTTTTGCAGAAACAAATCCCAAATCACCGCTACATAAAGAAACAACTCTGTAAGGAAGTTCCAAAAGCTGTAATATTCTTTCTGCATCCTGTGTTAACCTTTCAAGATCCTCAAAGGATCTTTCAGGAGTTGTTATCCATACAAGCTCAACCTTATCAAATTGATGCTGTCTAATCATTCCACGAACATCTTTTCCATAACTTCCTGCTTCTCTTCTGTAACATGCAGAATACGCCGTATATTTTATTGGAAGATCTTTTTCAGAAAGTATTTCTTGTGCATGAAGTGCCACAAGTGGAACTTCAGCTGTTGGAATTAAAAACATATCATCTTTTTCAATACAATATGCATCTTCCTCAAATTTTGGAAGTTTACCAGTCCAAAGCATTGCATCTCTCTTAACAAGTTGTGGCACCCAAACTTCTGTATATCCATGTTCTTTTGTATGAACATCAAGCATAAACTGAATCAAGGCTCTCTCTAGCCTTGCTAAATAGCTATACAAAACTGTGAACCTTGAACCACTTAATTTTGCACCTCTTTCAAAATCCATCATTGAAAGTTCAGGACCAAGGTCCCAGTGAGCTTTTGGCTCAAAATCAAACTTTCTAGGCTCTCCCCATCTTCTAATTTCGATATTTTCCGATTCATCTTTTCCAAATGGAACATCTTCTGCTGGAATATTTGGAATATTCAATGCTAAATTTTGCATTTCCTCTTCTAATTTTTTTTCTTGCTCTTCTATTTTCTTTATCTCTTCTCCTATTTTCTTACTTTCTTCTATTAATTTGCTTGCTTTTTCATTATCCTTTTCAACCTTTGCCTTTGCAACTAGCTTAGAAAACTCATTTCTTTTTGCTTTCAATTCATTTACCTTTGCAACGAGTTGTCTCCATTCTTTATCTACATCTAAAATTTTGTCAATAATTTCTGTATCCATATTTCTTTTCTTTAAAGCACCATAAAATATTTCAGGATTTTTTCTTAATAATTTAACATCAATCATTTTAATCACTCCTCAAACAACTTTTTTAAATTTTCTTCGTATGGAGGATAAACTACGCCTTTTTCAGTTATTATTGCAGTTACAAGCTCTGCATCTGTAACATCAAATGCAGGATTAAATACTTTTACTCCATCTGGTGCAATCTGTCTTCCACCGCAATGTGTAACCTCTGTATGTTTTCTTTCTTCAATAGGAATATCTTTACCAGTTTTTGTATTCAAATCAATTGTACTCGTTGGTGCAGCTACATAAAAAGGAATTCCGTGCCTTTTTGCTAAAACCGCGACCATATAAGTTCCTATCTTATTTGCAACATCACCATTTGCAGCAACCCTATCAGCACCAACAATTACTGCGTTTATTTTACCAAGTTTCATTGACCAACCAGACATATTATCACTTATTAATGTTACATCTATACCGTCCTTCATCAATTCCCAAGCAGTAAGTCTAGCCCCTTGCAAATATGGCCTAGTTTCATCAGCAAAAACTTTTATCTTCTTTCCTTGCTCAACAGCCGCTCTTATAACTCCAAGAGCTGTACCATAATCAACAGTTGCAAGAGCACCTGCATTACAATGAGTTAATACAGTATCTCCATCCTTTAAAAGTTCTGCTCCATATCTACCAATTGCCTTATTTACCTCAATATCTTCTTTTGCAATATTCATAGCTTCTTCTTCAAGATATTCTAAAACACCTTCTATTTTTCCATATTTCTTTAATGAATCTTCCATTCTATTTAAAGCCCAAAACAAATTAACCGCTGTAGGTCTTGTATTTGCTAAAACTTCTTTTACTTCTTCCATTTTTTTAACAAATGCATTAAAATCTTCAACAAACATTTCTCTTGCTCCAAGAACATATCCAAAAGCTGCAGAAGCACCTATAGCAGGAGCACCTCTTACAACCATATCTTTTATCGCTACAGCAACTTCCTTATATGACTTGCAACTGACATACTCTTCAACAAGTGGTATTTTCCTCTGATCAATTAAAATCAATTCATCTCCCGTCCATTCCATAGTCATAGTTTTCAATTTCATATCAAAACCTCCTTTTCACTTTATCTATTATTTAATTATATCATATCTTAAAATAACTAAATATTTCTAAATAGTAAAATAAAATGTATGTTTTAAACTTTTGATGAAAGTTTGTAAATTATGTTAAAATATCAAGGCTCAAAATAGGAGTCATTTGTTTGACTCCAAAAAAGAAAGGGAGGTAGTTTTATGAAAAAACTTTTACTTATATTGCTTTTACTAGTCTCTGTATTTTCATTTTCTGTAAAAAACGTTATCTACATGATAGGGGATGGTATGGGAATTAATCATGTAATGCTTGCAAGCTATCTTGAAGGAAGACTTCTAGAGTTTATGAAAACCCAAAATATTGCACTAGTAACTACACATTCTGCAAATAGTAATGTTACGGATTCAGCAGCTGCTGGAACTGCACTTTTTACTGGTTTTAAAACTAACAATGGAATGATCGGCATATTGCCAGATGGTACAACTGTTCCTACAATTGCAGAGATTGCAGCAAAACACGGTGTAAAAATTGGAATAATAGCAACATCAAGAATTACTCACGCAACCCCAGGTGCAGTGTACGGTCATGTAAATTCAAGAAGTAACGAAAACACTCTTGCAGAACAATTAGTTAACAGCCCTATAACAGTTGCGTTTGGTGGCGGCTGGAGACATTTTGTAGCAACTGGCGGAAAAAGAAATGATGGTAAAGATCTAATTAAATTGGCAAAAGAAAAGGGATTTGATTATATTACAACAAAAGAAGAATTACTTAATTACAACGGGAAAAAAGTAATAGGACTTTTCAATTCAAGCCATTTACCAGCGTATACTGATAGGGTAAATGAACCAACACTTTCTGAGATGACAAAAAAAGCCCTTGAAATACTGTCAAAAGATAATTCACCTTTCTTTTTAATGATCGAAGGCTCACAAATAGACTGGGAAGCACATGGAAATGATCCATACGGCGTTTGGAAAGAAATAATTGAATTTGAAGAAGCATTCAAAGTTGCTATGGAATTTTTAAAACAAAACCCAGATACTTTGATTATTGTAACAGCAGATCACGAAACTGGAGGTCTCGGTCTTTCAAGCGGAGGATACTATTTTGATGTTGAAATGATAAGAAAATTTAGTAAAAACACAGATTTTATATCAAAAGAGTCAAATAAAGATAAGAATAAATTAAAAGAGCTCATTAAAAAATACTATCAATTAGAATTAACCGATGAAGACTTAGAGCTTTTTGACTCTCTAGTAAAAGAACAGGGAAACTCATATTATGCATTTTCAAATGCAATAGGAAGATTAGTAAGTAAAAAGGCACACCTTGGTTGGACTACATATGATCACACAGGCGCACCTGTTGCACTATACGCATTTGGACAAGGTGCTGATAACTTTAAAGGTTTAATAGATAACACTGAAATACCAAGAATTATTGCAAGACTTGCAGGATACCCACTTACATTTCCTACCTATAAACTACCAGTATCAGGTGGACATTAATTAAGTAAACATTGATAAAAAATAACCCCCAAGAATTTAATCATCTTGGGGGTTATTTTTTAGATATTAATTTTTCTGTTCTACATCCACTTTATAATAAACCTCGACTGTACTTTCGTTTTTAAATTTACTAAATTCACTGTCAATAAAGTTTGCCCACATATTTTTCTTCTTTTCAGATAAAATCATATTTGAAATTTCTTCCCTTACTTCATCAAATTTTTTAGATTGCATTGGGTTAACATTTTCTACTTTAAAGATGTAATATTTTTCATCTACATCTATTGGCCCTAACAATGCACCTTGAGGCGCATTCTTTATATAGTTCCATAACTTATCTGGAAAAGTAGTATTCTCAGCTATATTTTCATATTTAAATTGAGAAATGCCATATTCACTTGCAATACTATCAAACGTTTCACCGGAAATTATCTTAGTTTTTACAGCATTTGCAACTTTTTCGTTATCAAAAGCTATTAAGCTTAGAGTATATTGTGTAGGTGTAGAATACTCATCAATATGTTTTTGATAGTAATCCATCAATTCTTCATCAGAAACTGTTGCATCTTTTGTAACCACATTGAAAAGTCTTTCAAGTGATAGATTAACAAGAGTTTCGAAATACATCTTTTCTTTAAAATCTTCTAAAGTTCCCATATTTGCATACTGCAAATACATATCAAATGTTTTTTCATCAATTCCTTGTTGGTTTAAATAATCTGATATTTGTTTGTCTACAACATTTTTTACTTCTTCCTCAGTCGGTCTTGCTCCATACTTTTGAGCAAACTGTACTATTAACAACTTATTTACTAAATCATCTAAAACTACTCTTTTGTATCTTAATATTACTTTTACACCTTCTTCGGTGTTCGATAAAACACTAAAAAACGTTTGGTCCACCTGACTTATACCGATCATAAGTTTTTGCACGTCTGCAGCTCTATTTAGCTGTTCAAGCGTAATAGCCTCACCGTTTACTACTGCAACAGTTGATGTTGCTGGAAGTTCCTCGGAAAAAATCACTACTGAAAAAACAACCAAAAGTAAAAGCAAAAAACGTTTCATACAATCTCCTCCTCATTTTACAACGATATTAAGCAGCTTATTCTTTACATAAATAACCTTTACTATTTCTTTTCCTTCTATATACGAAGATACCTTAGGCTCTTCAAAAGCAATCTTTTTCACTGTCTCTTCATCTGCATTGACATCAACATTTATTTTTCCCCTAACTTTACCATTTATCTGTATTATTACAGTTACTTCATCAACTTCCAAAGCCTTTTCATCATACTTTGGCCATTCTTCATTTACAATTAATGTATCATTGCCTAAGTCATGCCAAATTTCCTCAGCCATATGTGGTGCAAACGGCGAAAGTATAAGTGCAAGCTTTTCAACCAATTCCCTCAAAAGAGGTAAATTTAAATCTTTTTCTTCAGTCTTATTCAAATAATCTGAAAAACTGTTGTTTAATTCCATTAATCCTGCAATTGCAGTATTGAATTTAAATCCACCTTCTATATCTTCTGTTATTTTTTTAATCGACTGATGTAATTTCCTTCTTAAATCCTTTTCTAACTTATTTTTTAATTCTATTTTTTCTGCACTAACATTTTTAATTTTTTCAAGCACAGAATAAATATTATTCCAAAGTCTCTTTAAAAATCTATGGACACCTTCTATTCCTGCATC
>NZ_JAIHAP010000069.1:0-9772 GCF_020054775.1 Thermosipho sp. (in: thermotogales)
CCAGTAAACTCAAAATAAATTGCCGCTGAAATAGTAAGTAATTTTACAAATCTGTGTAAAAGAGAATGATTGTGATCAATATCTGGCATATCGGAAGAAAGAACAAATATCAAAAAACCTATAGCAATAATTTTATCTTCTGGCATTGAAAAATTCAAAAATTGAGAAGTTATCTTGTAAATAAACAAGACAAAGGGATAAAAATAAATTCCAAAATTTACATGCGTATTAAAATTGGGCAAAACTAATCACTCCTTAATCTGGATATTAGATCTATTAGAATATCTTTAGAAGTATCATTTAAATCTAACTTTCTTATTTTTGAGATTGATTCTTCAAACAAAGTATACATAGCATTCTTAGCTTTTTTAATTGCTCCACTTTTTAAAATCTGATCTAAAATATATTGTATTTCTTCGGAAGATTTTTCTTGTTTTGAATAAACTTCAAAAAATTTTTCATCATACTCTCCAAAATCAATTAATGCAGTTAATTTACCTTCCAAAATATCTGTAACATTAGATTTTCCAGATTTTTCATCGAATGTACTTATAATATCATCTCTAATTTGAAAGGCTATTCCTGCTGGAATAATTGCATCTTCAATCTTTTTCTTATCAATATTCTCATTTGAAAGTAACACCCCTAGATAAAATGGATAAAAAAATGTATAATATGCCGTTTTCAATCTAGCAATCTCAACAGAAATTTTATCTTCATCTGGTTTATATTTTCCTAGAGAATATAAAACATCAAGTGTTTGACCATAACCTGTGTTTATATAGCAATTTGAAAACTCTTCTAAAAATTTTGATGATAAATTCAATTTACTTAGCTGCCTGATAGCAATAAAAAATAGTATGTCACCAAATACCAAAGCCAAATCTTCACCAATTTTTTCATTGTTATTTTTTTCTTTAAATTCTTCATAAAAAACTACATGCAATGATGGAAGTCCCCGTCTTAAAGTGGACCGATCCATTATATCATCGTGAATTAACAGAAAACAATGCATAATTTCTATTACCGCAGCTATCCTATACAATTTTTCATAATCTAATTCTTTTTTTGCATATGAAGTTGCACCTAATAAAAATAAAAGAGGGCGAATTCTTTTGCCTGGCCTTAAACAATATTCTATCAGCGTCCTAATTAACGACTCTATTTGTTTTGGTGGATTAACTTTATTTTCCAAAATAACTTTTTCAATGTATTCTTCCACTTTTTTTTGATGCATTTTTTTAAATTCATTAAAATCCATTTTTATCCTCCCAAGTAATCTTCATCTTTATCTCCAACTAACTTTTTAAGTATTTCATAGTACATAGAGTTTCTTGTCACAAGATTTGAAAGAGCCTTTTTTATTATCTCTAGATCTTCACCAGAAAAATCACCACTATCTATTGCTTGAACCAAATCTTTAACAACTTCGGGCATTTCTATGTAAGAAAGCGCCATTGCAGCTTGCGCGCCATATTTTTTTCTATCAGCATCTTCTAGGAGAAAATATCTCAATATTTTATAAACTTTTTCACCATCTCCAAGTTTTGAAAGCGCTTCATAAATTATTAATTCTGCTTCTTCAAAATCAAAAAGCGATAATGCATTATAGAGATCCTTTTTTATCCTTTCATCTTCAAGATCAGCAAGTAAATCTATAATATAAAGAAGTGTTATATCATTCCTATTACCTTCATGGATTCTTTTTTTAAATTCCCTGTATAAAGGATCTTTTGAAGCTTTTCCCAATTTAAATAAAGTTTCTGATGCAATTTCTTTAACCTGAGAATCTTCATCTTCCAAAAGCTTTATTAAATCATCTATTGCTTGTTCTCCTTTTTCCTCTATTATCCTTTTTATAAGTTCTTCTCTTTCCATATTAGCCCTCCAAAATATTTTATTCTTGTTAATTATTATACCATAATTGCTTATTCTGCACTATTATAACTCTATATGGTCTACACAAAAATGGATGTTGTCTTATCATTTTCTCCTAAACTATATTACCCCATCACCAAATGCCGTTTCTTTATTAACATTTGAATAATGCGATAACGCATCTTTCTGCCTTTTATGTCTATAAATTATACTATTCTAATTTAATTTGTTTTACCTATTCATTGTTTTAGCATTTTCTGATATAATTATTAACGACAATAGCTGTTATTTCAAAAAAGGGGTGAACAAATGATAGCAAGTGGAGGATTTAGAAAATACATAGCAATTACAGGAAGAAGAAATGTTGGAAAATCATCTTTTATGAACGCACTTATTGGACAAGATGTTTCAATAGTTAGCAACGTAGCAGGGACAACTACCGATCCTGTATTTAAAAGTATGGAACTTTCTCCGATTGGTCCTGTTACTTTAATAGATACTCCTGGACTTGACGATATTGGAGAACTTGGTCAAAAAAGAATTGAAAAAGCAAAAAAAACTTTATATAGAGCAGATTGTGGAATACTAATAGTTGACAGCCAACCAAAAGAATATGAACACCAAATAGTAGAAATTTTCAAACAATTAGAAATCCCATATATTATTGTTATTAATAAAATAGACACAATAAACAGTGATGAAGTTGAAGAAACGTATAAAAAATTTAATGTACCAATAGTTAAAGTTTCCGCCTTAAAAAAGATAGGTTTTGAAAATATTGGAAATGTAATAGATTCTGTAATTCCTAAAGATGATGAAATTCCATATCTTTCTGATTTAATAGATGGGGGAGATCTTGTAGTTTTGGTAGTTCCAATAGATCTGGGAGCACCAAAGGGAAGGTTAATTATGCCACAAGTGCACGCAATAAGAGAAGGTTTGGATAAGGAAGCATTAGTTCTTGTTGTCAAAGAAAGAGAATTAAGATATGCACTTGAAAACATAGGAATGAAGCCAAAGATTGTGGTAACTGATTCTCAAAGTGTAATGAAAGTAGTTTCTGATGTACCTGAAGAAATAAAACTTACAACGTTTTCTATACTTGAATCAAGATACAGAGGTGATCTAAATTATTTTGTAGAAAGTGTAAAGCATATTGAAAACTTAAAAGACGGAGATAAAGTAATAATTATGGAAGGTTGTACCCATAGACCACTTACAGAAGATATTGGAAGAGTTAAGATCCCAAGATGGCTTACAAATCATACCGGCGCAGCACTTGAATTTAAAGTGTGGGCTGGTGTTGATATGCCTGAATTAAATGAAATAGAAGATGCAAAGCTTGTTATACACTGCGGAGGATGTGTAATGAACAGGAATTCAATGATGAGAAGAGTTAGGATGTTTAAAAGGTTAGGTATTCCCATGACAAATTATGGTGTTGCAATTTCATACCTTCACGGTGTTTTAGAAAGGGCTCTAAGTCCATTCAAGGATGTGGAAATATGAGAGAAGAAAAAGACTATCTTGGCAAAGTCGAAATTGAAGATGACAAACTATACGGTATAAGCTCCTACAGAGCACATAAACTTTTTCCAGAAACGGGCGAAAAATTTGATGAAAGATTCATCTGGGCATATTTTATGATAAAAAAGGCAGCTGCAACATTAAATAAAGAATTAGGATACTTAGATTCAAATATTGCAGATGCAATAATTTCAACATGTGATGAATGGAAAACTTTAAAAGATCATATTATTGTTGATCCTCTTTCAGGTGGCGCTGGTACATCGGTTAACATGAATATCAATGAAGTAATTGCAAACAGAGCTTCACAACTTTTAAATAAAGAAATTGGTTATGTAAAACCAATTGAACATGTTAACCTTCACCAATCAACCAATGATACATTTGTAACAGCGGGTAAAATTGCCATAATTGTAAGACTTAGGGAATTAATAGATCAAATAATTAAGCTTCAAGAAATAATTCAAGCAAAAGAAAAAGAATTCTACAGAATAAGAAAAGTTGGAAGAACACAATTAATGGATGGCCCACCAATAATGCTTGGTCAGGAATTTGGAGCATGGGCAGATGCACTTGCAAGAGATAGGTGGAGATTAAACAAAGTGGAAGAAAGAATAAGAAACGTAAATATTGGAGGCACTGCAATAGGTACTGGAATAGGAGCTCCAAAAAATTACGTATTAAAAATAGTTAATGTACTCAGAGAAATATGTAATGTGAAAATTGCAAAAGCTGATAATCTAATCGATGCAACTCAAAATATGGATGTTTTTTCTGAAATTCACGGTCTTTTAAAGGCTCTTTCAGTAAACCTATACAAAATTTCTAATGATATTAGGTTACTTAGTAGTGGGCCAAATACTTCAATAGGAGAATTAATTCTTCCAAAAGTTCAAATTGGAAGTTCTATAATGCCGGGAAAAAATAATCCGGTAGTACCTGAATATGTTATGCAAATTTCATTAGTTGTTTTCTCACACGATAGTATGATAAACCACGCAAGTGCGCTTGGAAATCTTGAACTCAATCAATTTTCACCTTTAATTGTTCACTATACATTAAAATCAATTAATTTGTTTAAAAATGCATGTTATTCTCTTTCAAATTACATTGAAAACATTAAGGCAAACGAAGAAAGATGCAGAGAAAATCTTGAAAAATCTATATCAAACCTTACCCCACTTATAAATATATTTGGGTATAATGAAGTTTCACAGGCAGTAAAAGAATCAAATTACGATGTTGATAAAGCAATAAAATTATTATCAGAAAAATTTTCTATTTCAGTTGAAGATATTAAAAAGAAAATAAATCCAGATAACCTCACAAAATTAGGGTTTTAAAATTTTTAAATCAAATTTTTAATAAATTATTTGATTTTTTTGTTTTGTGTGTTATACTTTTATAGAACACTATATATTTATAACAAAAAAGGGGGTTAAATGTATGAAGTTTTTTAATAGCTATCCTACTTTTTCCAAATTAATTCTAGTCTTAGTTATTGGGCTACTATCATTTTTAATACCACTTTGGACCATTAAGATAATTTTGTTCATAGTGGGATTATTTATTTTTTCTACTATCTTAAAAAAAGGAAAGATTGTATTTTTTATATTAGTCTTCATATTTTCTATACCCTTTATATCGGCAAAAAGATTTTCAACTAATTTTTTTGAATTCTACAACTTTTTTGGAAATTTTGAAGTAAGTTCAAATGAAAAATATATTATTCAACCTGATAAGAAGCAATTCCCAATATACAGTGATATAACAATAAACATTAAAAATCAAAATGGAGTAATTATTGAGCTAGTAGATGGAGATTCTATAGAATTTCCATCAAAGCTTAATTTAATAACAGACAATAAAAAAATTGAAATTAACAATTATGGGTATTTTTCAAAAAATTATTATTTTGTAATCAAAATAGGAACTAAAGACCTTAAAAACTTAAAAATTTCTGCAACAAAAATTGAAATAAACGGAAAAGCAAAACTTGATAATCTAATTTTGAATGGTACTGCCATTAACATGAAAAACTGTTCAATAGAAAGTGAATATCTGCACGTATCTGGTACAGCTATTAATTTATCCGATTTTTTCATAGGAAATTACGCTTATATCGATGGAACAGCTCTTAATTTTTCTGGAACATTTGATTTTCAACAAATAAAAATAGATGGTACAAGTATAAATATAAATTTAAATATTGGCAAATTAAATAAAGAAACAATAATAGATGGCACTGCTATTAATGCAACTATAAATTTTCTTTCAGATAATCCAAAAATTCTAAATATTGATGGTACAAGCGGCACTGTAAAAGTGAAAAATTATGAAAGTGCAACTATAAACGTTGATGGTCCAAAAATTATCTTAGAAAAATAGTATGGAGTGATTCTTATGCTAAGACCTGTTGATAAACACAGTGGGATACCATCTTACATTCAAATTGTTAATATGATTAAGGCTGAAATACTTCTTGGAAAAATAAATCCAGGCGAGCAACTATTGCCTGTTAGAAAATTAAAAGAAATTTTTCAGGTAAATATAAATACAGTTTTAAAAGCACTTGAAAAACTTAAACTTGAAGGGTACATAACTTCTGAACAAGGAATTGGCTATTTTGTAAGTAAAGAGCTTCAAATTGCTCCAACTATAATGGCAGAGGTAAAAGAGGCTATAAAAAAACTTAAAAGCACAAAAATAGACCTTAATACTTTGTTTATAATCCTCGAGGAGGTGTGGAAAGATGAAAAAGATTGAAAATCTCTTTGAAATTACTCTAAAAGAAAAAAGTGGCGGATGGTTTTTCTGGTTTTTTCTTCTATTTATACCACATTTAAATCTTTTTTCAATATTTTTCATATCCAATTTGCTACTTGCATCAAAAATAAAGAATAAGAAAGACAAATCTTTTTATTACCTTCCATTTACAAAAAAAGACGTTTTCTTTATTTTATACTTTTTCTTAATTCTTTTAATTTTTTCAACTTCATTTTTTAATTCACTATTGATTTCCAGATACTCATTAAAATATATATTAAGTCCACTAATATTTTCCACAGCAATTTATTCTATAGGTATAATAGCATCGTCTCTAAATGGAGATAATTTTGCAATTACTATACTTTTCATTATCTTTGATGCAATACTTTCAAATCTAGGTTCATCACATCTAGGTGCTAATTTCAATCCTTACATTTTAATTAGTCCAATAAGGCAAGAAAGTTTAATAGGCTCAATATTATTTTCTTTGGCATTATTATTTATTGCATTTAAATTATATGTAGGTGGTGAAAGCTATGTTAAAAATTGAAAATTTAAAAAAGTCTTTCAAAAATAAATTCGTTCTAAATAACGTTTCTTTAGAAGTAGAAGAAGGTGAAATTCTTGCACTAATAGGTCCAAATGGTGTTGGAAAAACAACAACACTAAATTGTATTTCGTTTGTTATAAAAAAAGATGGTGGAAAAATAATATTAGACGATCAAGAATTTACTGAAGAAGAAAAATATAAAATATCATACGTTCCAGAAGATAGAGTCTTTTTTCAAAATTTAACAGGAAAAGATTATCAAAAAATTTGGTCATCTATTTATCCTGAATGGAACGAAAATGTATTTCAAAAATTTATTACAAAATACAATCTTGATTTAAATCAAAAGGTTGAAAAATATTCACAAGGAATGAAAACATTATTTCTTGTGGGACTTTCTGTGTCAACTAATGCAGATATATTACTTTTAGATGAACCAACCCAACATCTTGACCCTACAATAAGACTTGAAATAATGAAAATAATTCGAAATTATGCTGACCTTGGAAAATATGTTATTATTTCATCACATGAAATCTTTGAAATAGAAGAGTACGCAGATAAAATTGCTATTATTAAATCCGGTGAGGTTATTTACAAAGATTACATCGATGATGCTAAAGAAAAACACAAAATAATAGATTCAGAAGAAAAAATAACCTCTGGAGAAGTTATAGGACTTGTAGGTGACAAAATTCTTATAAAAACAGATGAAGAAATTGGTAGGTATCCAAAATTAAATGAAATAGTTGTAGGGTATTTAAACAGTAAAAATAAAGTTGATATTTTCAAATAAAACAATGCAAAGACTTCTGAGATATTTAAGTTATCTCAGAAGTCTTTTTTATATCTAAAATAATTCTTTAATATTCATGTGAGTTACCTTTTTTGGAACAATTAAATCCTTAGCAGATGTCATAATAACAACTATACCAGGCCCATGTCCTGTTTGTACACAATTTGAATGTACAACTACTCCAATAGATATTGCTCCTTTTCTAAAACCTCCAACCCCAAAACCGCTATAATGATCTTTGATTGCTACTATATCTCCAATTTTTACCTTATCAATTCCATACCTTTTTATTTCTTCCATATCATGAGTATTTATATCATAGTCGGTTCCTGCAGGATTTGAAGAGCCTATTCCTGAACCGGTAAGATGCGCTGGAATTTCTGCAGTAACAGGAACTATTAATTTCCCATCTTTTTCTTCAATTGGTAATTTTTCAAATAGCTCTGGATCAATATTAAATACTTTTACTTCAGGATAATCTAAAAGTTCTAAACCTTGACCCCAAGCTTTGATTTGGATCTTATCTCCTACTCTCAGCTTTTCTTTTTCTGGAAAATAGACTAAAATATGGTTAATTCCACCATGCTTACCTATCACAAATCCTTTCATTCCTTTAGCATCACCAGAAATAACCTCTGCTTCATTTCCTATACAAGCCAAGGTCATACAAGTTGAATTAAGCTTGTCGTTACTATTTTTAGTTGAAACATCCGGTTCAATATGATCACCATGCATTTTAAATGCATTATCACCCAATCCAAAATTATAGGTTATACCACCAACGCCAGGAAAATAAAATGCATTCCCTTCGCCATCGAGAACAGGCGTTCTAACTACAGGATGCGCTACTTCAACCATTATCGAAAGCTTAACTACTTTTTCTTTATTAGTAATCATTTTTGCCACCTCCCTACACTCTTTTATATTTCCAATCACCTTTCTTGTAGAAATAGATCGCTATTAAAAATTCTGCTATATCTCCAAATGTAAATGATAGCCATAACCATATAATTGATAATTTTAGTATATATGAAAAAATGTACATAAGTGGGATCTGAACAATCCATCTTGAGAAAAGACTCATGAAAAAATATGGCATATTATATCCTGAACCAGTAAAAACAATGCTTATACCAATACCATATCCAAGAAAAACTAATCCTATTACACTATATCTTAAAAACAATACCCCTATATCTATTATCTCACTTTCTTTTGTAAACAATTGCATCATTTCTGGGGCAAATACAACTATGAGAATTACAAAAATAAATGTCAAAGTAGCTGTAAGCCATCCGGACACTTTAGCAACTTTTTCTGCACGTTCTACCTTCTCAGCACCAAGTGTTTGACCAATTATTGCAGATCCTCCCATTAAAAGTCCCATCAGTGGCATGAATAAAAATCCAAAAATTCTCCCACCAATTGTATATGCTGAAACTGCTGTTGTACCATACCTGGAAACAAAATAAAGTATTATCGCTCCAGACATATTTCTCATAAAAACCTCAAACCCATTTGGCAAACCTATAGTTATGAGCTTTTTATCAATCTCCCAATTAAGTTTAAATAAACCTTTTATTGAAGGTTTAATATTTTCAATGCCACTAAACAAGAAATAAAAACCTATCAAAAATGCAACCGTTTGAGAGACAATAGTTGCCCATGCAGCACCAGAAACACCTAAATTTAAACCTTTTAATCCTAAAATTGGAACCTTTTCAAACATAAAAATAGGGTCCAAAATTATATTCATTATACTCGACAAAATCATTAGATTCATCGGTGTTTTTGAATCTCCAATACTCCTTAAAGCAGTATTAACAGAATAAGATGAAAACATAATTGGTAAGAAAAATATTCTTATATATCCGTATTCAATTCCTAGCCTTATAACTTCCTTTTCATCTGAAAATAATGCCAATATTGGCTTTAAAAAAACAAAAAGGAAAAGACTACCTAATAATGCTACTAAAAATTTAAAAGTTATAGTCTGTTCTATAGCCAAATTAGTCCTCTTGTAGTCTTTTTTTCCAAAACTTTGTGAAATTAGAGAAATTGAACTTACTCCAATAATTTCATTTAATGCCTCAACAACCCAAAAAACTGTTGAGAAAATCCCAACACCTGCAATTGCCTTTGATGATATTTTCCCAATCCAAAAAAGATCAACAACATCATAAAACATCTGGAAAGAAAAGCCAATTGCAGTGGGAAGTCCCATAACTAAAATTTGTTTTAATATATTTCCC
>NZ_JAIHAP010000070.1:0-11579 GCF_020054775.1 Thermosipho sp. (in: thermotogales)
ATAGCTTCATCACCTGTTATCTACCAGAAAATAGGGGACGGTTCTCCGTCACACGCTCTTTTTATGTGTCAGAAGAACCGTCCCCTTGACACGTCCCCTAGGCTCTTTAAACTCGAATCTGCCACCACCAAATATATTTTCTTTCTTTTCAAGCTGTAGATATCTATCCTTACCATCTATATATGCCCTAACAGTTAAATCTACCGTTCCTGCCAGTACATTTGCTACTTTGTCATTAATGTTAGGTTTGATAGTAGTAATTTTATTGCCATTTTTAAGGGTTATCTCAGAGTTTAGTTCCTTTGAAATATAGATGATTTGATAACCTAAGTTTTTAAGTCTTTTCATAGCTGATAGAAATTCGGTTCTTACCATATCCCAGCCTTTACCAAAGCCAGCATCTTGTTCGTGGTCTATTCCTAATTTCTTATAAATAAACAACCTACAGTGTTCATATAGATCCTCTACTAAATCAATACATACCCTTTTAAAAGTATTATCTTTCCTTTCTAACTCGCTAACAGCATCTAAAAACACTTCCCAGGCCATTTTTACTTTTTTTAGCCTTCCTTCATAGGTTACTTCATCGGCAATTTTTATAACTGGAGATGTTGTATTGTCTGTATTTCCATCGGTATTTAAAAACAGTAGGTCATCAAACTTATCTACGAAAGTTGATTTTCCTACATAACTATCGGCATATAGCCACATATCAGGGTTTACATCAATCTTTTTCTCTCGCCTTTCATTTTTAGGTAGTAGCATGTAATCAATCTCCTCCTCACAGTATTTTTGAAATTCACACCAGGAGCATAATCTGCTTGGCGCTTTTTCATAGATTTTTTCACTTTCAATATCAGAGCAGCTCTTAAAGAAATCCTTCACCTTTTGGTGGTCATAATCTACTTCTATAACCTTTACTTCCATTCCAGATAGGGTTTCTTTAAGTCTTTTTCTAAACTGATACAAATCTTCTGTTTTCTTCTGCCTTATAGAGGTTTTAGGGATAAAAATAAAACCTAACCTTTTTACTTTAAATCCTAATTTTTCTAAGTAGTACTTATATAAATGAAGCTGCTTTGACTGAAGGTAGTGGTCAATGTTGTTACTATATTTAAAATCATAGATATCTACTGTACTGTCTTTATTGTGGATAGTTAAATCAACAAATCCTTTAAATTCAGGAAAATCTATTTCATACTCAAATGTAATAGGTTTATCCTGAATCAAATCCTGAATTACCTCTAATGCTTTTTCTACAAGGATTGTTAATTTAATCATTTCATTAATGTGTTTATTATTTATAACTGGATATTGGTCATAGTAATATTTCTCCATGTAATCAATACCTTTTTCTAATCCCAGATGCATAGCACTTCCTACAATCAGTGGACTATCTGCACCAGGAGGAATAATAGTGGTTAATCCTTTGATGTATCTAAGATAGAATTGAAATCTACATTTTTCAAAGCATTCCACCCTGCTGTGGGAATATTGCACCTTTTCACCTCCCCTACTAATTTTTTAAAATCTTTAAATCCTTCTGGATATAAAATCACTCCTATGCCACCAGCAGCATTAATATTTCTAATATTCATCTTCTGCAGCTCAGTAGACCTTCCATTATCTCCTTTTAATTCAATAGCAATGAATACTCCATTAATGCAGCAGATTAAATCGGGAATGCCTGATCTTTGATATCCACCTCCCCATACTTTGAAAAACCAGGTGTTTGGCAGGTTTTTTAAATATTTAATAACTTTCCTTTGAAACTGTTTCTCTGTCATCTGTCCACCTTCTCAAATAAATCTAGTGTGAAATCCCTTCTTTCCTTTAGCACCTGTAAGATTTTCTCTTCCACACTTTTTTCTGTAATAAGGTAATAGTAAAAGCAAGTTTTATTTTGACCTATCCTATGAATCCTTTTCTTTGACTGCATCCATAGTTCACTGGATAAGGGTAAGCTGTAATAGATAATTTTATTGGCTTTTTGAAGGTTCACACCTGAAGCTCCTGCTTGGTATTGAACTAATGTGATACAGGCTTTTCTAAATCTTCACAGATGGATTTTATAGTTTCAAATTCCTTCTTGAAGTTATAGAAAACTACGATTCGGTCATTTGTAGAGGCTAATAAATCCTTTAAAGCTTGATATTTGTTAGGATTATAGATGGATGATAGCTGCCTTAAGTATAATAGTTTTGTAAGAGATGTGTCTCCTATTAAAGTTTCATCACTCAAATTAATAACTCTATCTTTTTTAAACTTCCTGTACTCCTTGGTGTTTTTCACTGTTACCATATTTTCAATCTGCTCTGGTAAGTCAAAGACTTCTTCACTTTTCATAAACACTGCTCCGTGTTCTTTCAATTTCTCTTTTAATCTATTAATATTTTTATATCCCTTTACAACTGTAATTTGAAATTCACCCATATCAAGTTTTTCTGTGATGGTATAGTGCTTATAAAATAGCTTTTTGCTTATATTCCATCCTAAGAGCTTTAACTGGGACCATAATTCTTCATACTTACCACCAGTGGGAGTTCCTGATAATAAAATTACATTAGTTGGATTTAAACCTAAGATGAACTTTGCTCTATTGGATGTTTCATTTTTTATATACTGTGATTCATCTAGTAGCAAAGTAAAGTCTCTTAATTCCAGTAATTGTTTCCTTCGCCATACTAAGTCATAGTTGATGATTATAACACTGTGCTTCGGAATGCTTTCTATGGGCTGATTTTTGTAGATAATCACATGGTAGTCATAGTGGTTTTTAAAGTGCTCGGCCCAGTCTTTTATTTTAGACTTTTGGCAGACCAAAAGGTTATATGGAGCATTTAACTCTTTAAGTTTCTCTGAACCCACATATGTTTTCCCAAGGCCCATGTCCAGGTAGTAGGCAACTCTAGTTTTGTCTAGAGTTTGGCTTAATGCTTGTTGTTGATGGTTATATAGATAAACATTTATTTTTATCACCTGCCTTATGGAATAATATTCTTAAAGCTAATTTTACTCATCTCTTTCATGCAATGTGTCTGGAAATACTTCAGCTATACTCGAACCAAGAGCTCTAGATATTTTTTGTGCTACACCAATAGTAGGAGTACTTTTGCCGTTGATGACATCGTAAACATAAGATTTAGATAATCCAGTTTTTTTGATGATTTCAGAAACTTTAATGTTTTTTTGCTCTACAAGTTCTTTGATTTTATTCATGTCCTCACCTCCATTTTAAATGTACCATTATACCGAACCATACGCAACTTTTATATTTATTGTTTATCCTCTATTTCGAACCATTTTTCTTTAATTTACTTACTTTTTCTCAAAATTTCATTAAATATGTTTACTTTTTCGAACCAAGTGATATAATATAAGTGTAAGGGTAAGATATATCGAACTCTATTATTTAATATGAGGAGTGTCTATGATGACAATAGGTGATAAAATTAGGCTATTACGAACCCAAAAGAAGATTTCCATCAGGAAACTAGCAGAAATAACTGGACTTTCTAAGTCAACTTTAAGTGATATTGAAAATAATAAAAGTAAAAAACCCACCATTGATACGATAAGTAAAATTGCGAAAGCTTTGGAAATATCCATTTCAGAATTATTTGAGGAAACGAATCTACAAACTAAAGAAAATATTCAGCAAATAACAAAGGAAAAGGAATCAGAATCTAAGAACCACTCGGAGGTTTTCTTACGCTCTGTGGCTAGAGCTAAAGAGCGACCTAAAGAAGTACAAGAGCGAATAGCTGCTTTTATTGATTTAATATTAGAACAAGAAGATAACTAAATATATAGGAGAGAACTATGACGAGAAGAATCCCTCTTTATCCAAGGATAGATTATGCTAAGAAAATGGCAAAGGAATTTATTATAAAGTCAAAAATTAAATCTCTACCAATAAATCCTTTTGCTATTTGCCAACATCATGGGTTTATCATAAAAAGTGTATCCCAAGTGGAAGATATCATCAATGAGGTGGACCCTTTTGATGTTAGAGAAAATCCTGAATGTGATGCTAAAACATACTTAACTTCTAAAGGCCGTTATATAATTATTTATGACGATTCAGTGTTTTCTCAAGGTAGAATCATATGGACCATTGCTCATGAAATAGGCCATATTGTTTTAAAACATTTAACTCAGTTTGATCAGACTGAAATTCATAAAGGCCTTACAAAAGAAGAAAATGAGGTTCTTGAAAAGGAAGCAGATGCCTTTGCTTCTGAGTTTTTGGCTCCTGCTGAAGTTCTTCTAAATTGTAACTGTGTAAAGAAAAATATGATTATTAAACTATGTGGTTTATCTGATGAAGCTGCTTCTTATAGGGAAGATTATTTGAAAAATTATAAACCAGATGAAAAATACCAACATGTAAACCAAAGAATCTATCAGCAATTTTATAATTTTATTTACAACAAGGATTATTATCATATCCTTTATACTAGAGTCTGTCCTGTTTGTAAAAATTATATCTTCAGTACAAGGGAACGTTTTTGTAGAATATGTGGTTCTTCCATCACTGCCCATACACTTTTGAAAGGAATCGTATATAATGATTCCCCAATGATTATAAAAAATAAGGATGCAATTTTCTGTCCCCATTGCTTTAAACCTCAAAAATTAAAGTCTGCTACTACCTGTAGCTATTGTGGCAGAGTACTTGTTAACCAATGTACCAATCCTACTTGTAATAAGACTCAAGCAGCAAATTCACGATACTGCTATAAATGTGGACAACCAACTTTATTTTTATCTAATGGAATACTACCAGACTGGAAAATCGCTCAAAGTCATTACTTTGAAAAAAAGATATTAAAAGAAATACTGGAAGAGGATAAAGAAACAGGAAAGATTCTTAGTGAATGGCATTATTTACTTAGTTTTATTAAGGAAGATGATATTTCCTTATATTATACTTTAAAGGATACTATAGCTAAAATAGATTATGATACCCTTTTTATATACAGCAACTCTAAAGTTACTAATAATCTTATCAAAGAAGAAAAGGTATCTAATTTAATTATGAAGTTGGCAAAGACAAAATTGCAAATACCTATATTAGAAATATTGACTTTAAAAATAGGAGAGGATTATTCCATTTCCTTTGAAGAATAATAAGGGATAAGATATCTATTATATCTTACCCCTTTTTTATTACCGATTTTTAATTACATTAATAACTCTTTGGATCTCACGGATTGAAATTTTATATTTAATCCATTTTTCTATAAGGTAATTTAATGCTTTGTCATCTATTTTTCCTGTTTTACCTCTTTCTAATTCTGCCATAATATCAGATATAAAAAAGAAACATTGATCAGCTGGCATGTCCTCTGGAAGTATGTTAGCTAAACTTCTGACTTTATTGGAATCAAGTAATGGCGGCTTATATAATGTCTGTTCCTGTGCTTTTTTTAATGGTTGCACCTGTTGTTCTGAGATAGCAGATTTTGATACTTGCTGTTCTATAGTTTGATGTCTTTGGTTTTGTTGCTCTTCCGTAGCTTTTTCATAGGTCTTTATAAAAATACTCTGTCCTTCTTCAGAGACAAGTTTTAGTGTATGAACAACACTTCCTTTTGAATTGGTTTTATTTAGCTTTTTCTCTTTTAATGTTAGTCTACCAAAAGGTAGTGCTTCTATTGATTCCCCAATTTTCAATGCCTTTAATTTCATATTAAAGCTAGCATTTGTATAATCTAATACTTCTAACTTATGGTCGTATTTCTTTTCAGCATCGTTTTCTTTTGTCTGAATTATCTTTTTTATATACTCATAATCTTGTACAGTAATCCATGATACAGAAATAAAATCTGTTCCATGTAGCATCCCTAGCAATCCACCAGTCATAGATGCTAAAGTATCTGTATCTGCATTTTTTAAATAAGCAGCTTCTGTTATTGCTAATCTCGGACTCGATGCATATTTTGATGCTAAATATACAGCAGCAACTGCAGTTACTGTACCTGCACCATTTACTTTTTTATCAAAACATCCAAGTTTTTCTAGTACGTCATTACCCATATCAAGAGCTCCTTGGTCTAGTCCTTCTTTTGCAATTTTTAATAAATTAATAACTTCATCTACAACACTATTCCATACATCCATATACTTAGCATTCAAAATTTTATCTGCATTACTAATCCAATTATTCATATTTTGTATATTAGGAAATTTCCCCCAGGTGTCTTTCCTTTTTAATAAATACTCTACCAACTCACCATATCCTAGGGTGTCTTTCATATTTGCTAAGTAAATTAAGGCATCAGCATATAATGTAGCTCCTATGAGTGCTCTTGGATGACCGTGAGTGAAGATACCATTTAATACTACTTGGTGCATAACTTCATCAGGATTATCTTCATTTCCAAAAATATGGGGAAGAATGCGCATAGCTACTCCATTTCCACCAGCATTAAAATATCTTTTCACTTCACTCATATTTCCTTTATCTAAGCTCCATGGATTTTTCCCTTTTTTCCAAGTCTCTGCCGCTCTCTTTGTAGCACCACCACCGCCACGTTCGTACGAAACCCATGCTGGTAATTCAATTTTACTAAAATATTTATTCCAGTTTGACCCATATCGTAAACTTCTAGCTGTAGCTATTAATAACTGAGTATCATCACTGTACTCTCCTGGATTAATCTCTTCATAATGAGACCAAAATCTACCACCATCACGTCTTATCCATTTTTGAAACATTTCCTTGTCTTTTGGATTAACTTTACTCACATTTTTACTGTTTTGCTCATTGGGCCAACCTAATGCATCTCCCACAGCAGCTCCTAAAAAGGCTCCTACATATTTGTCAAGTTTCAAATCTGAATTTCCTTCCATTTCTATTCACCTCCTTGATATTTAAATTCTAAAGGAATTATTCCCTGTCTTACTTTATCACTCCACTGCCCGTTAAATAAATCTGGAGCTATAGTAATGTCAAACTTTGGGATGTTACTTAGACACTGATACCATCGAATACTCTCTCTTTCAGCTTGATCCTCATCTTGTACAATAATACCAATGATGTCTTTTCTCGATATATTTTTATATACCAAAACCTCCGCTTGATCATCCGTTGGGCAGCAAGGAAGCATCTTGGGAGTTCTACTTCTACTGCGTACTCTACTATTAAAAAGTTCTTTAAAAGCACTATATCCTTTTTTAATATATGCCCCTCTTCCAGTAGCAGCATTAAATGCACAAAACTCGGTAGTATCTAATAAAAGTATTTCCGGATTTATCAATAAAATAACCCAATCTTTAAAAAGAGGTTCCTTATCCTTCACTTTGTTCCAATACCAGTGGTTGGGATACTGGATAGAACAGTTTATAAAGTCTTTTTTTCCATCTAATCGCAGAGGATCATTAGCATCATAAAGACTTTTATCTAAAAAATCAACTGCTTTTATCCCATCCTCAGAACTCAATATGTGTAGAGCCTTTTGGGACCTTGTCAAATGGCATAGCCGAGTTATATTTCTATTTTTCATTTCTTGCCTAATTAAAATATCATCCATATGCATACCCCCGATTAAAATATTTCTCTTTTTGTATAAAGAGAGTCACTTACCGGAATAACCTCTGTCATTTCGCCTGAATAAGTTAAAACCAATCCACGTTTAGCTCTTGTTACTGCAACATAGATTAGCTTCGCCTCTTCACTTAATGCTTCTTCTCTATCTTCCAGTGCAGTAATTTTATCTTGATCCGGGATTCTATCCTTACTGCAATATGGCACCAGTACTGCATCAAATTCCAGTCCTTTTGCAGAGTGGTATGTACCAACTGAGATACCAGGACTACTATCCCAGCTTGTTAGATCTCTATCCAATTCTTGATAATATACACCATTTAGATTCAGTTTTCTTATAATCTTCTTAACTAATTCTCTGGTTCTCACAAGAATTGCAACTGTTTGCTTTTCTGCAATGATTGATGCATTTTTAATCACCCAGTTCAATTCAGTATCTTCATCCTGAAATTTAAGAAGAACAGGCTTTGGACCAGATGCTTTCGGTTGTTTTGGTGTCACCAAATCTATACTTTGTTTAAAGAAAGGCTGACTTGAAATTGCAATTGCTAAATCCGCAATTTCCTTGCTATTTCTATAATTTTGGTCAAACTTCCAAATTTCATTCTTAGTAACCTTTAGCCCTGCGTTTCTCCAAGAAATGCGTCCTCCATATATTTGTTGAGCAACATCCCCAAAGAAAGTAATACTTCCATCTTCAGGTATTGCCAAAGCTAATGATTGTAACATAACTGGAGATAAATCTTGACCCTCATCAATAACGATATGTTTATACATTCTTTCATCTTCATCATTTTCCAATTCTTCTTTTACTGTATGGGCAAGGTCATCCCAATCATATTTATAACCATATCTTTCCCTGATCTCAAGATACCTTTGATAGACATCAAAAAAATACTTTCTGTTTTCTCTGGTTATTCTTGTGCCTGAACGCCCAATTCTTTCAGCATCTATATACTCTTGTAAGGTTGTAATCCCCATTTTCTGTATCCAGCAAATCTCTTCATAAAAAACTTCAGGTGCTCTGGCAAATGTTGAATTACTACCCACTTCTTCTACTATCTCTTCAATGGCCATCTTTATAAAAGTAAGCTTTTTATTTTCTCTATTATAATTCATTGATGGAACTATATCATTTCTTCCCAGCAACCCTCTATATCCTAGATAGCCCCTAGCAAACCAGTGGTAGTTCCTCACATCAACTTTATACAAGTTATTATCAGCTATTGAATTCAAATATGTTACAAGAGACTTGTTAAAGGTTACTAATAGAATCTTTTGGTTTGATTTTGTTCGTTTAGCCAAATATGCAGCTCTATGTATGGCTAACGTGGTTTTTCCGCTACCTGCAGTTCCTAAAACTACATAATGCCCTCTTTCTGGTAAACATAACACTTCCTTTTGTCTCCCCTCTGGAGTAGGTAATGGCACTGATATCATTCCCCCTCGAACTGTTATAGTATAATAAATAGCTTTTTTTGATTCGATATTCCGAACCTTATATTCATTATACATTTATCTAATTTATTTGTCCATAATTAGGAATAAATTTTTCGAAAATTATCACAAAATACCCCACAAGTAATTCTACTTGTAAGTTGACATCCCATTAATCAGATGACTGTAAACCATAATTGTCTGTTCTCAATATTATTTAACCTCCTACCAATAAATAAGGTCATAACCAACTTAACTGCTGGCTATGACCTTCTTAAATTTACCAATTACTTTATACATCCCAATTCCAACAAAACTCCCTAAACTATCTATCATCACATCAGTAACCTGCGCACCTCTACCCGGTACAAATAGCTGATGCACTTCATCACTTATAGCATAAAGTATGCAAAATATAAGAGAAAATAAAAATCCTTTAAAACCAATTACTCCACTTGTCCTTAAAGCATTCATCATCAATACTCCCAACACAAAATAAACCCCAAAATGAGCAAATTTCCTTACAACATGATTAAACCGTGCTACTAAATCTGCTGTAGTACTGGTTTCACTATCTAGTGGAACTAAACACCCTACTTTCTCTATGATAACTTTCGTAACCTTTTTACTTAATCCATCAGACACTACAGCCGGTTGGGCTGATAAATAAAATATAAGGACAAGCCATGATAATACGGCTGTCCAAGAAAATATAATGATTATTTTATTTTTATCCATTTGATATCAAATCCCCACGTACTTAATTTACAATAACGCTCACCACCATAGCTTTTGACCACAGCAGCTTAAGGTGGTTTGAAGCCTCTACCTGAATAGCGACTCCGAAGGGCCTACCTTCATCTTTTATAGAGCATGGCTTTTGCTTTCCAACTATCTATGCATCTTTGCCTTCGTGGCACACAACTGTCCCCTTGTTTCATACTAAATAATTACGTTCTTTTCAACAAATCTTTAATTAATGCCTTTGCCTCATATTTATAGAACAAATAATTAATCAATATAATTATAATATAATAAACAAGTAATCCATTCCACCAATTTAAATAGTTACTTGTTATTAAAAATGTTATAAAGAACATTATTAAATATAATTTTTCTTTTATATCAATTTTTAAATAGGGAAAATCTTTAGATGAATATAGATACCATATATAAAATGAAATTGTAGTAGCAATTGCTATCGAAAAATTACTTTTATAAATTAATATTGCAGCAAAGTTTAGTAAAGTTGTAACCAAAAGCATTTTAAAAACTGCAGAAGCATATTTTTTTTCACGTTTTTGAGCTTTATACAAATTTATATACAAAGCATTTATCACAATAATTGCTGGATATCCTGCAAATAATATAGAAATAACATTTAATGAAGGAATATATTTTGGTAAAAAATAATTTACTATAAATACAAAAATAAAATAACCACCACTAGATAACGTCCCAATTATTAAAAAGTATTTTTTAATTTTATTAATCTTAAACTTATCTTGAGTACGTGCTAAATACGGATATAATGTCATAGTTACAGAATTAATTAAAACTTTTATGACTCCCATCATTGAAATAGCAAATGAATAAAATGCAAAATCTTCGATTGACAAAGTGAATTTAACAAACCATCTATCTATAGAATAAAAAAACTTAGAAGACAAATTTGCTATCATTATAAAACTGCCTATTTTAAAATGTTCCTTTATTTCTGTATAATCAATTGTATAAAAAATTCCTTCATATTTACTCAAAAAATATATTTCAAGACCGATAAATACAACATAATATGTAATAATATGTCCTATAACAAAAGGCCAAAAATTATCAATTTTTAATATGAAAATATTAAATAAATTTACAAATAACAATAAGATTGGAGTCAATACCATAATCTTGGAATAAATATCAAACTCACCTAGAGCTTGATAAATAAACTTAAAAAAAGTTTGCATATTCATAGGTAAGATACAAATAGAAAAAGCAATCAAAATCTTATCATCTAAAACAAACCCCATGATAAATGTAAATATAGTCACTATTAGCTGAAATACAATCAAAAACTTATGTTCACCTTTTAGTTTTTGATTGTCAATTTCATTTTCGAACTTTCCACCATATTTAAGATATATACCATCAATGAATCCAAAATGTATAATTCCAACATAACCTATATATAAAGTAAAGGTTTTTAAAAAGGCATATTGATCTAATGATAAAAATGCAGGAACTAAAAAACCTGTAATAATTCCAATGACTAAATTTATAAAATTTGAACTAAAGACTTTGAAAAGATCTTTTTTTAGCTGCATACTCTCTCAAATCTCCATTCTAAATCATAAACTTCAATTAATAAAACCTGCATGTTTTTTTATTAATTCAAACCTAATACGTTTATATATTTCTTTAGTGCATCTTTCCAATTTGGTAATCTGATAAAGCCTTTTAATTCCAATTTATCCTTTGATAGTTTTGAATATTTAGGTCTTACTGCCTTTGTCAGATATTCCTCACTCTTTATAGGTATTACCTTTACATCATCCATTCCTGCTACTTTAAAAATTTCACATGCAAATTCATACCA
>NZ_JAIHAP010000071.1:0-9449 GCF_020054775.1 Thermosipho sp. (in: thermotogales)
CTTAGTAAAAGGCACGGAGGTACTTCTGTTGATTTCTTTAAAGAAAATGGATTTTTAAATAAAGCTTTGCTAAATTATCTTGCAATTCTTGGATGGAGTACTTCGGAAGAAATATTCAATGTACATGAAAAAATCAATGAGTTTGATCCTTTTAAAATATCAAATAAATCTGTAATATTTGATTATAAAAAACTCGAATGGGTTAACGGTCAACATCTAAGAAAAATTGATATAGAAATTTTAATAAATGAATTCTTAAATTATCTAAAAGACAAAAATATCTACTTAGAACATATCAGCAAAAATTATATTAAAGAAGTACTTTTAATATGTAGAGAAAAGGTAAATACATTAGAACAACTAAAAGAAATTTCCCTTCCATTCTTTTTTGATGATTATGGCTATGAAGATACATACATTAAGAAATTTCTATTAAATGAAAACGCAGAAAAAATTTTAAAAAACGCTTTAGAAAGGTTTGAAAAACTGCAAAATTACACAATTGAAAATGTAGAGGAAACACTAAGAAATATTTCAAGTGAACTTGAAATAGGAACCAAAAGAGTATTTCAAACTATTCGTGGAGCCCTACTTGGAAAACTAGTAACACCTGGTTTATTTGAATCAATTGTAGTTTTAGGAAAAGAAAAAACTCTCAAAAGACTCAAAAAAACTTTAGAATTAAGGGAGAAATATGAGGTATAAATTAGTTTTTACAATCTTTTTATCCTTTTTTCTAATACTTGTATTTTTTCTTTTCAAAATTCAAGTTATTGAGCATTCACAACATAAAGAATTTATTAATTCACTAATGCAAAAAACTATACTAACAAAAGGAAACCGTGGAACTATTTTTGATAGAAACGGTTTTAAAATTGCATGGAGCAAGAAAATTCCATATATAGAATACAGCAGTAATATTGATATAGAATCTTTAAAACCTTATTTAACCGATAAGCAGATACTTGATCTAATAAGTTCTGGAAAAGCTTATCTAGACAATTATCAAATATATGAGCTTGAAAAACTTGGGTTGTATATACATTACGAGGAAAAAAGATTCTATGTACCTGAAGCCTTCCACATTGTAGGATACGTTAACTCACAAGGAATTGGAAGTTCTGGAATTGAGAAAACATATGACAGCCTACTACAGGGAAAGATCGGTAGTGAATTAATTTTCTCAAGCCCTTCAGGAAAGGTAAAACAAAGAATAATTCAAACTGAACCGGAAAATGGGGAAGATATCACTTTAACTTTAGATATTAATTTACAAAAATACATTTATGACGAAATGAAAAAAATTAACAATCCAGGAGCTGTAATAGTAGAAAATGTTAAAAATGGTGAAATTTTAGCTTTAGTTTCATACCCAAACTTAGAAGAAAATTTTTACGATATTGACAAATTCACCTGGCAAAAGATAGTAAACGACCCATCAAATCCTCTCTTAAACAGAGCTACAATGGGGCTCTATTCCCCAGGTTCTGCAATAAAACCACTAATTGCAATTGCCTATCTTTTATCAGAAAGTACTCCGGCTACTTTAAATTGTACTGGAAGATATGAATACAAATCAAGTTCTGGAAAAACTATTGCAATCTTCAATGATTGGCTTTTAAGCGGTCATGGGGAAACAGATCTAATCAAAGCTCTCAGAGTCTCCTGTAATGTATATTTTTATACAATTGCATTAGAGATAGGAATTGATAAAATTAAAAGTGTAGCGGATATCTTTAAAATTTCTGATTTAACAAAAATTGACATTGAAGAAAAATCTGGAATATTCCCCTCCAGAGAATGGAAAGAAAAGCAGTTTAAAACTATATGGTATCCTGGAGATACAATATTAACAGGTATTGGTCAGGGTTATATACTTTTAACACCTTTGGAAATTTTAAATTTCTATACAACAATTGCAAATCATGGTAAAACTCCAAGACCACATTTATTAAAATCAGAAAAAGTAGAATATACTAATGAAGTATCTTTACCCGATAAAATATGGAATACAATCATAGAAGGACTTCTTGAAGTTACCACTTACAACGATGGAAGCTTGAAAAACCGTGGAACTGCATATTTAAGCTTTAAAGATGCGCCATACAAAATTGCTGGTAAAACAGGGACCGCAGAAGTTAGCAAAAGCAAAAAAGCACATTCATGGTTTGCAGGATTTGGTCCAATAGAGGATCCAACATACTCTGTAGTCGTCATGTTTGAAAATGGAGGAAGTGGTTCCGAAATGGCTGCACCTTTTGCAAGAAAAGTCTTTGATTATTTATTAAAAGGAGTTGAAAGTAATGAATAAGCTTGATTTGGCTATTAATATAGCTAAAAGTGCTGGATATTATATACTTCAATACTGGGGAAATGTAGATAATGTATATGAAAAAGAAAATTTTCAAGACCTTGTTACTGACTATGATAAGAATGCTCAGAATATGATAGTTTCAAAAATAAAAAAGTTTTTTCCAGAAGATGGGTTTATAGCAGAAGAAGGAAACCTTTATGAAAAAAGTAAGAACCTTTGGATAATAGATCCAATAGATGGAACTATAAATTACATACACGGTCTACCAAATTTTGGTGTATCCATAGCATATTTTGAAAATGAAAAGCCAATTTTTGGAGTAGTTTTTAATCCATTTACTGAAGAGCTATTTGTTGGAATAAAAGATGAAGGTTCATTTTTAAATCACTCAAGACTAAAAATTACAAAAAATATAACTTTAAAAGAAAGTATTGGAAGTACAGGATTTCACAAAAACTTTACCGGTAAATTTATTTCAAATGTCGAAAACAAGGTTCAAAGAATAAGAATAATAGGAAGTGCAGCTTTATCTGCTTGTTATGTTGCTGCAAATAAATTTGATTTTTTTGTTGCAAAAAGAGCAAATTCATGGGATATAGCAGCTGCTTATATAATTGTCAAAGAAGCTGGTGGAAAAATAATTAACTTCAATGGAAATACACCAAAATTATTTTCTAAAGATAGTTATATCTTTTCAAATCCAAGCATATCTGACGAAATTTTAGAATTAATTAAAAAACAGGAGGGGGATCTATGAAATTAATCGAATCTGTTCCAAATTTTAGTGAAGGAAGAAGAGAAGAAGTTGTAAGGCAAATAATCGAAGAAGCTCAAAAGTACGAAAGAGTAAAGATCTTAGATTGGTCAATGGACTTTGATCACAACAGATCTGTTGTAACCCTCGTAGGAGAACCTGAAGAAATTGAAACTGCAATTTTTGATATGGTAAAAAAGGCAACTGAACTTATTGATTTAAGAAGTCATAGTGGAGAACATCCAAGAATGGGGGCAACTGATGTTATACCTTTTATTCCAGTAATGAATACAACCATGGAAGAATGTATAGAAATTTCTAAAAGAGTAGGTGAAAGAATAGGAAAAGAATTGAACATTCCAGTTTATTTATATGAAAAATCTGCATCTTCACCTGATAGAGAAAACCTCGCAAAAATAAGAAAAGGAGAATTTGAAGGATTTTTCGAAAAAATAAAGGATCCAAAATGGAAACCTGATTTTGGGCCAGATCAAGTTCATCCATCAGCCGGTGTTGTAGCAGTCGGTGCAAGAGAATACTTGATCGCCTTTAATGTAAACCTTGGTACAAACGATATAAAAATTGCTGACAAAATTGCAAAAGCAGTGAGACATATAAGTGGTGGATTTAGATATGTAAAGGCTATAGGAATTGAATTAAAAGAAAAAGGTATTGTGCAAGTTTCTATGAATCTTACAAATTACAAAAAATCCCCAATATTTAGAGTGTTTGAAACAATAAAGAGAGAAGCACAAAGATATGGAGTACCAGTTTTAAATTCCGAAATAATTGGTATGATACCTTTAAAAGCTGCTATTGAGACAATGAAATGGTATCTCCAACTTGACGATTTTGACGAAGAAAGAGTCATAGAAAACAAAATTTTAAATACATTTTTTGAATAAGCCCAAAATCCCCCGAATTTAACGGGGGATTTTTAATATGTTCAATAAATATGAAAAAATAGCAAATAATTAAAAAATTGTTATTCTAAATATAACATTTTAAAAGTGAAATTTTTTACTTTTAGTGATATAATAATGTTGGGATGGTATTATAAAATAGGAGGTGGCCATGTTGGCGGTTTGTGAAAAACATGTCGAGCTCTACAAAGAGCTAGATGCTTATATTGAAGAACTAAAAGGAAAAAAAGGTATTTTAATTAATGTTCTCCACAAAGCTCAGGAACTTTTCGGCTGGCTTCCCCAAGAAGTTCAAGACCATGTTGCTAAAAAACTCAACATTCCTTCTTCAGTAGTCTACGGTGTTGTAACATTCTATAATTTCTTTTCCACAAAACCAAAGGGAAAAAACCAAATAAAGATTTGTCTTGGAACAGCCTGTTACGTTAAGGGTGCAGACAGAGTCATGGAAAGGTTCTTAAATGAACTTGGCGTTGAAGAATCAGAAGTTACAAAAGACGGTAAATTTTCAGTTCATGGCGTTAGATGCCTTGGTGCATGTAGTATGGCACCTGTTGTACTTGTTGGGGAAAAAGATTTCTATGGAAAAGTTACACCTGATATGGTTCCAGGGATAATTAAAAAGTACAAAGGGGAGGGGTAATAATGGGTAAAATAAAAAGTTTAGAAGAACTTATGAAAATCAAAGAAAATACATTAAAAAATGTAAAAATGCGTGAAGAAGGAAAAAGAGGAAGAATAATAGTTGCAATGGGAACTTGTGGAATTGCTGCCGGTGCTAAAGATACTTTAAAAGCAATTGTCGAAACATTAAGTGAGCTAAATATAGACGACATATCAGTTGTTCAATCTGGTTGTATGGGACTTTGTGAAGTTGAACCAACAATAAAAGTTGAACTTGATGGTGAAATTCCAGTAATATATGGACACGTTACTCCAGAAAATGCAAAGAGAATTATTAAATCACATATTGTAGCAGGAGAGCAGGTTGGAGAATTAATAGTGAAAAGAGGAGAGTAATTGGAGGGATAAAATGTCTCAAAATAAAAAAATCTTGGTTTGCACAGATGGTTGTTGTTCAACTAATGGAAAAATGATTAAAAAAGTGCTTGAAGAAAAAATCAAACAATACAACCTTCAAGAAAAAGTTACTATTGAAGAATCTGGTTGTATGGATGCATGTAATTTTAAACCAGTAATCTCAATTCTCCCTGACAAAATTATTTATAAAGAACTTACTCCTGAAGCAGTTGAAAAAATCGTCAAGGAACACCTTATTAACGGAAAAATTGTAGAAGAGTATTTATTAAAAAGATAATTTTTTGACATAGTAATAGTAAGGACTTGGAGTCATATAAGTAAAAAATAAGGAGGTCTGAAAAAAATGCCTTTAACTACCAATACAATACTTATTTGTGCTGGTGGTGCTTGTATTTCCGCTGGTGAAGAAAGTGTAAAAGATGTTCTCGAAAGAAAAATAAAAGAATACAATCTTCAAGATACAATAAACATTGTTGAAACTGGTTGTATGGGTGCATGTAGTTTAGGCCCAATTATGGTAATTCATCCAGAAGGTGTTTACTATCAAAAATTAACACCTGAAGCAGCTGAAAAAATTGTTGAAGAACACCTACTTAAAGGAAGAGTAGTAGAAGAATATTTATACAAAGGTGATAAGGGAAAAATAGTTCCACAGCCACAAAAAGAGATTCCATTCTTTTCAAGACAGGTTAAAGTTGCTACTCGAAACGTCGGTATTATTGATCCTTTAAGCATTGATGAATACATAGCACGTGATGGTTACTTTGCACTTCACAAAGCATTAAAAGAAATGACACCAGAACAAGTAATTGAAGTTGTAAAAGAAAGTGGTCTTAGAGGTAGAGGTGGAGCTGGATTTCCAACAGGACTAAAATGGGAATTTGCAAGAAAATCACCAGGTGATGAAAAATATATGATCTGTAATGCTGATGAAGGTGACCCTGGTGCATTCATGGATAGGTCAATCCTTGAAGGAGATCCTCATTCAATAATTGAAGCAATGACAATCGCTGCATATGCAATTGGTGCTACAAAGGGATTTGTTTACGTTAGAGCTGAATATCCAATTGCAATTGAAAGACTTACAGTTGCATTAAATCAAGCTAGAGAATATGGCTTTCTAGGTGAAAATATCCTTGGAACAGATTTCTCATTTGATATTGAAATTAGAATTGGTGCTGGTGCTTTTGTTTGTGGTGAAGAAACAGCATTAATGCATTCAATTGAAGGAAAAAGAGGTCAGCCAAGAGTTAAACCACCATTCCCAGCACAAAAAGGACTTTGGGGAAAACCAAGTAATATAAACAACGTTGAAACACTTGCTTGTGTTCCACCAATTATATATCATGGCCCTCAATGGTTTAGACAATGGGGAACTGAAAAATCTCCAGGAACTAAAGTTTTTGCATTAGCAGGTAAAGTTAAAAATACTGGGCTTGTTGAGGTTCCAATGGGGATCACTTTAAGAGAATTAATATATGAAATTGGTGGTGGATCACCAACTGGTAAAAAAATTAAAGCAGTTCAAACTGGTGGGCCAAGCGGTGGTGTTATACCTGAAGAATATTTTGATACTCCAGTAGATTACGAATCACTACAACAACTTGGTGCAATAGTTGGTTCAGGCGGTATGATTGTTCTTGATGAAGATGATTGTATGGTTGACGTCGCAAAGTTTTTCCTCGAGTTTACTGTTGATGAATCATGTGGAAAATGTACCCCATGTAGAGAAGGAACAAAGAAAATGTATGAAATCTTGGACAAAATAACAAAAGGCGAAGGAACGGAAGAAGACATAGAAATATTGGAAAATCTTGCCAATGTAATTAAAGATTCATCACTCTGTGGTCTTGGCCAAACTGCACCAAACCCAGTTCTATCAACTCTTAGGTATTATAGAGATGAATATCTTGCACATGTTAGAGACAAAACTTGTCCGGCAAAGAAGTGTAAAGATTTAATTAGCTATGTCATTAATCCTGAAAAATGTGTTGGTTGTACAGCATGTGCTAGAGTATGTCCAGTAAATGCTATCAACGGAGAAGTCAAAAAAGTTCACGAAATTGATCAAGATGCTTGTGTAAAATGTGGAAGCTGTATTGAAGTATGTAGATTTGGAGCAATTAGTAAAGTAACTCCTGCTGTACAATAAAATCTTGGGATAAAGGGGGTCGCGCTTTATGCTCGCAAAGGAAGAAATTAAAAAAATTGTTCACGAAGCCAAAAATGAACGTTTGGAAGAACAAGATATTTTGATATATATTTTGCATAAAATTCAAGAAAAGGTTGAAAATAATTATATACCAGAATATGCTGCTGAAGTAGTCAGTGAAGAATTAAAAATACCCACTTCAAAAATATATGAGGTATTAACCTTTTATTCAATGTTTTCAACCAAAAAAAGAGGAAAATATGTAATAAGAGTATGTACAAGTCTACCTTGTCATGTTGCAAATGGAAGAGAAATTATAAACACACTAAAAGAAGAATTAAAAATTGATTTTAATCAAACAACGAGTGATGGTCTTTTTACACTAGAAGAATCTGGGTGTTTGGGACTGTGCGGTGTTTCCCCAGTTATTATGATTAACAATGAATACTATGGTGATCTCACCCCCCAAAAAGTCAGAGAAATTATTAACAATCTCAAAGGGGGTGAATCTTTATGAAGCCAATAACAATTCTTGTATCGGTTGACAGTAATAGTATTTTGTTAGGAGCAAAAGAATTTGTTAAAGCTTTTAAAAATCTAATTGAAGAATTTAATCTATCTAATTTGGTCGAAGTTTTAGAAACTGGAACCATGGGAAATTATTCTGGAGTTACAGTTGCAATCATGCCAGATAATGTTTATTACAGCGTTACTTCAGTATCCGATGTAAAGAAAGTATTTGAAGAACACATATTAAAAGGTAGAAAAGTTCTTGATCTTGAAATATCACCAAATGAACTAATATCTAAAAAGGAAAGTATTACAAAAGAATATAAGATAGTCACTAGAAATATTGGAAAAATTGATCCAAAAAACATTGATGAATATATTGCAAATGATGGGTATTTTGCACTCACAAAGGCGTTATCAATGAAACCTGAGGAAATAATCAATGAAATTAAAGAAAGTGGACTTAGAGGAAGGGGAGGAGCAGGTTTTCCAACCGGATTAAAGTGGGAATTTGCATACAAAACTGATGCAGATCAAAAGTACATTGTTTGTAATGCCGATGAGGGTGAACCAGGAACGTATAAAGATAGATTAATAATGGAAGGTGACCCTCATAGTGTTATTGAAGCCATGATAATTGCCGGCTATGCTGTTGGTGCAACAAAAGGTTATATTTACATTAGAGGAGAATACTATGGCTCCATTGAAAATATTAAAAAAGCTATAAACGATGCATATGAATATGGATTTTTAGGTGAAAACATACTCAATAGTGGTTTTAATTTTGATCTTTCAATACGTCTAGGTGCAGGGGCATACATTTGCGGAGAAGAAACTGCATTGCTTGAATCAATTGAAGGACATGCTGGAAGACCTAGGTTAAAACCACCATTTCCACCTCAAAAGGGGTTATTTGGAAAACCAACGGTTATTAATAATGTAGAAACTCTTGCCAATGTACCACAAATAATTCTTAATGGTGCTGAATGGTTCAAGCAAATTGGAACAGAAAATTCACCTGGTACTAAGGTGTTCTGTTTTGCAGGTAATTTAAATAATAGAGGAATTGTCGAACTACCGATGGGTGTAACTGTAAAGGAACTTTTAATATATGCTGGTGGAATTTCTGGTGGAAAACTTAAAATGGTTCAAACTGGTGGAATTGCCGGAACCTTCATAGATGAAAGTAAATTAGATGTTCCACTTGATTATGATTCATTCGCAAAATACGGTGTAAGCCTTGGTTCAGGAGTCATACTAGGTGTTAATGATTCACATTGTGTTGTTGATATTGCTAAAAATGTAATGGAATTTTTCAGACATGAATCATGCGGAAAATGTACACCTTGTAGAGAAGGAACAAAAATTGCTGTAGAAATTCTTGAAAAAATGTCAAAATTTGAAGCAACTATGGATGATCTAGAACACTTGATTGAAATATCAAATGTAGCAAAAGAAGCGGCTTTGTGTGGATTGGGTCAAAGCTTCCCAGTACCATTACTTTCATTAATAGATAACTTTAAAGAAGAATTTGAAATGCACATAATTGATAATGTCTGTCCAGCAAACCTATGTAAAAAAGTTGAAAAGAAAAAATCAAGAAAATTAACTATCTAAAATAAAATTAATGTTAATAAAAACAAAACGCCCACTTTATGGACTGAACCCAAGAAAAGGAACGAAATAAAAAACACCCCCGGAAGTGATAAAATATAACTATCTAGGGGGTGTTTTTCATTGGCAAAGAAAGGGCAA
>NZ_JAIHAP010000072.1:0-9386 GCF_020054775.1 Thermosipho sp. (in: thermotogales)
ATTAATATATATGTGTTATAATGATATGAAAGAAATATGGAGGTGAGATAATGCAGCCACAGTTTAATTTGAATAATGAAAACACAAAAATTAAAGAAAAGATGAAAAATGTAAAACACAAAATAGCTGTTTTAAGTGGAAAAGGTGGAGTTGGAAAGACCACTGTTGCAGTGAACCTTGCAACAGCACTTGCAGAGAGCGGTTACAAAGTAGGGCTTCTTGACCTTGATATGCACGGTCCTAACATAGTAAGGATGCTTGGTGAAAAAAATCCATCGGTTGATGGTGAAGAGATAGTTCCTGCTGAAATTTTACCTAATTTGAAGGCACTTTCTATAGGTATGCTTGTTGAAAGTGGAAAAGCAGTTATATGGAGAGGTCCACTCAAACATTCTGCAATAAAGCAGTTTTTAGGAGATACAAAGTGGGGTGAACTTGACTTTTTAATTTTTGATTTACCACCTGGAACAGGCGATGAGGCATTAAGCTTATTCCAAACACTCGATGATCTAGATGGAGTAGTTATGGTAACCACACCTCAAAAAGTAGCCCTTGATGATGTAAGAAGGGCAATTGACTTTGTACATTCGATGAACAAAAAATTAATTGGTATAGTCGAAAATATGTCATTTGTAAGGTGCCCAAAATGCGGAGAAAAAATTGAAATATTTGGAAGTGGCGGAGGAAAAATTCTTGCAGAAGAATACAATGTAGAGCTTTTAGGACAAATTCCTCTTGATCCAAAGGCTGCAAAACTTGCAGATGAAGGAAAACCAGTCACCCTTTATATGAGAGAAAGTGAAGTCGAAGAAGAATTTAGAAAGATAGCTGAAAAGGTCGCAAAAGCTGTAGAGGTGGAATAAATGAGAATTGAGCCAACCGGGGATCCTAAGATAAAAAATGAAAATATAAAGAAGAAAAAAGGTTTAAAAGGAAAGCATAAAGTCAGTTTTTCCAGTGAAACCCCCGGTTTTTTCGATGTTTTGCTTGATGTGGAAGAGGAACAAATAAACCAAGAACTTGAGAGAATAGTAAATGATATTCTGGAGGCGGGGAACGATTTTGTTCGTTCTCCAACTCCAGATTCTTTAAGAAAATACAAAGAAAAGATAAAGAAGTTTTTGAAGCTCATTGAAAAAAAGATGTACAAGCTTGGTGGAAAAATGGATTATGCGACTAACACACCACGTCTTCATGTTATTGTCGAAGAGATTGATTCAAAACTTCAAAATCTTGCAGAGAAATTGATTTCAAGTGAGGCTGGAACAATCAATTATGCTGCAAAGGTTGAGGAAATTAATGGACTTATTCTTGATTTGTATAAGTAACAAGTAAGAGGTGAAAGTGTATGAATATTTTGGTTACAAACGATGACGGTGTAACAGCCGATGGAATACTATGTCTTGCTAGAACATTAAGCAAGAAATACAAGGTAACAGTTGTTGCTCCAGAGACTGAACAGAGTGCAGTTGGACATGCAATTACATTAAGGCTACCGCTTTGGCTTAGAAAGTTAGACATAAACGAAAACTTTGAGATATATTCTGTATCAGGGACACCAGCTGATTGTGTAAAAATGGGAATAGATGTTGTACTTGGAGAAAAACCTGATTTACTAATAAGTGGGATAAATAGAGGGAATAATTTAGGAACTGATGTTGTATATTCAGGAACTGTTAGTGGAGCACTTGAAGGTGCTATAGCAGGTGTGCCTTCAATTGCAGTTTCAAGTTATAGCTTTGAAAATCCAATGTACGAAACAGCAGCAAAGTTTATATTAGATTTTCTTGAAGAATTTGATGTAAGATCTATTCCGAGGTTTACTGCTCTTAATATAAATGTACCTTCGGTTCCATATGATCAGATTAAGGGATGGAAATTGACGCGACAGAGTAAGAGGATGTACGATGATTACTTTGAAAAACGTGTTGATCCTTCTGGAGGAAATTACTATTGGATGATGGGAACTATAATAGAAGATGATCCCGATCCAAAGGCTGATTACAAGGCTATTGCTGAAAATTATGTTTCAGTAACTCCAATAAGTGTTTTCTTAACAAATGAAGAATATTTAAAAAGATTGGAGGAAAGGTATGAAGATAAGACTATACGGTGATCCAATCTTGAGAAAAAAGGCAAAAATAGTGGAAGATTTTGAATATATTCAACAAATAAAGGAAGACTTGTTAAAGATAATGTACCTTGAAGATGGTGTTGGACTTGCGGCACCACAGGTTGGTATCTCTTTAAGATTTTTTGCAATGGATGATGGTAGCGGACCTTTAATCATTGTAAATCCTGAGATAATAGAACATTCTCAGGAAAAAGAAATTGGAGAAGAAGGTTGTTTAAGTCTTCCAGGTATATTTGAAGATGTTGAAAGGTATAAATGGGTAAAATTAAGATATCAGGATGAATATGGGAAAGTTCAGGAAAAGTTGTTTGAGGGGTACAGTGCAAGAATTGTTCAACACGAAAGGGACCATTTAGATGGAATACTCTTTATTGATCATCTGCCAACTAGCGTAAAAAGACGACTTTCTACTGAGCTTTCTAAAATAATGAGGATGAGAATGGAGGAAAAAAAGTGAATTTTGAGGATTTTAACTTGAGTGAAAAAACGTTGAGGGCAATCAACGAGAAAGGATTTGAAAATCCAACGCCAGTACAGGAAAAGGTAATACCTACACTCTTGAAAAAGGAGAAGAATTTAATAGTACAGGCAAAGACTGGAACAGGAAAGACTGCAGCATTTGGAATACCTTTAATTGAACTACTAGAAAACAAAGGATATGTTCAAGCGATCATTTTAACACCGACTAGAGAGCTTGCACTCCAGGTTTCTGAAGAGATTAATTCTCTAAAGCGAAAAAAATTAAAAATTCTTCCAATATACGGTGGTCAATCTATTCAAAGACAGATTGATCATTTGAGAAAAGGTGTAGATATAGTCGTTGGAACTCCGGGAAGAATATTGGATCATCTTGAAAGGGGAACAATAGATCTTTCAAAAGTGGATTATTTTATTTTAGATGAAGCAGATGAAATGCTTGACATGGGATTTATTGATGATGTCGAGAAAATATTAAAGAGCACATCTGATGATAAATTTTTCTTGATGTTTTCTGCAACAATTCCAAAGAGAATAATTGATCTTGCAAAAAAGTATATAAAAAATTATGAGGTTATAAAGATTCAGGATAAGCAGTTGACAACAAATTTAACGGAACAAATATATATTGAACTAAGAGAAAGTGATAAATTTGAGGCGTTGTGTAGAATAATAGACATGGAAGAAGAATTCTATGGAATGGTATTTTGTAGAACAAAAGTTGAAGTTGATACTGTATCATCAAAATTAATTGAAAGAGGATATGATGCCGAAGCACTTCATGGAGATTTCTCTCAATATCAAAGGGAAAGAGTATTAAAAAAATTCAGGGAAAAGAAGGTTAATATTCTTGTTGCAACCGATGTTGCTGCACGTGGAATTGATATAACAGGCTTAACACACGTTATTAATTATTCAATTCCTTTGAATCCTGAACATTACGTTCACAGAATAGGAAGAACAGGAAGAGCCGGGAAAGAAGGTATTGCGATAACTTTTGTAACTCCAAGGGAATATAGACAATTATTTAGAATAAAGAAGTTTTCTAACGCAAAGATAAAGGAAGGAAAAGTTCCATCTGTGGATCAGATTATTAAGACAAAAGCGAAAAAGATAAAAAAACAAGTTGTTGAAAATAATTCAAAAAAGCATGATATTTACTATGAACTTGCAAAAGAACTTCTCAATGAACTTCCTGCCGAAGAGGTTGTTGCAACGTTACTTAGTATGGGGTATAAATCTTTAAACCCAGAAAGTTACAATAATATTTCTCAAATTTCTTCAAAGAAAGAAGAAGTTGTAAGATTATTTATTGCGCTTGGAAAACAATCTGGAATTAACAAAAAGCAATTGATTGATTACATAGTTAAAAATACCGGTATATCAAGTAAAGTTATAAGTGATATTACGGTATTAGATAAATTTTCCTTTATTACAGTTCCTTACAGAGAGGCTGAAATAATTCTTTCCGTCTTTAAAAAGAGAGGACGAAGATCAATAGTATCAAAAGCAAGGGCGAGAAACTAGGAGGTGGATTTTGTGAAGAAGCTTGGTATGGTAGTTTTAGCATCTTTAATTCTTTTATCATTTGTACTCTTGTTTGCAGGAGGGGATAGTGCTCAAGGTCCAAAACTTGCCTACATTGATTCTACAAAGGTTTTACAATCATACGATAAATGGATTGACCTTCAGACAAAGTATCAGGAAGATGTTCAATTTTATCAAAAAAAGTTAAATGAACTTGCATCAGAAATAAACGATATGAAAGAAAAAGGTGCAGCAGCTGATTTAATAAATGCAAAAGTTGCAGAGTACACTCAAAAACAAAAACAATACTCTGACTTGTTAAACAGTGAATACCAGAGAAAGTTTGCAGAACTTGAACAGGAAATACTTCAAAAAATAGCAGAATATGCAGAGATAATGGGATATGATTTTGTATTTAATAGCAAGACAATGGCATATGGAAATTCAAAATACGATATTACCGCTCAATTTATTGAATATTTAAAAAGTATGGCACAATAAAAGGTAATATGGAGATAGTATGTAAGGATGTAAAAAAAAGATTCGGTAGAAAACAGGTTTTAAATGGTATAAATTTAAATGTTAGAACAGGTGAAGTGGTAGGCTTGCTGGGACCAAATGGTTCCGGCAAGACTACTTTATTTAATATTATACTTGGTGTAGTTATTCCAAGCTCTGGGAAAATCTATTTAGGTGAAAAAGATATTACAAAAATTCCTATCCATAAAAGGGCAAAGCTTGGTATAACTTATCTTCAACAAGAAACATCAGTTTTTAGACAATTATCCGTTGAAGATAATTTAAAGCTTGTTATTGAATACCATGATAAAGACGTGAAAAAAATACCAAAACTATTAAAAGAATTTGGAATAGATTCGTTAAAGGATCAATATGCGTTTTATCTTTCAGGTGGTGAAAAAAGAAGACTCGAACTTGCAAGAATGATGACCCTTTCTCCAAAGTTTTTGTTGCTTGACGAGCCTTTTGTTGGTATAGATCCAAAAACAGTTAAAGAAATACAAAAGATGGTTATATCATTAAAAGAGCGCGGGATTGGTATAATTATAACGGATCACAGCGTGGATGCATTAAAAGATATTGTCGATAGATTATATGTAATACACAAAGGTGATACAATTGCAAGTGGACAACCAGAAGAAGTTTTAAACGATGAAACTGTAAAAGAAGTTTATTTGGGGGGGTAGTTATGAAAATCATTTTAAGCTTAATTTTTTCTATTTGGGGACTTTTTGCGCCTGAAAGTGTTGTTGTAGATAACAGTGGTGGATATTTTATTTCAAATATGGGGAAATTATATGTAAAAGATGGTAATGTTCTCTATCAATCAAAAGAAAAGAATGAATATATTTTGTCTCTTGTTGATCCAAGAGGCCTCTATTTGAATGGAAAAGATTTGTGGATTGTTGATTTTGATAGGTTAATTAAATATGATTTAAGTAGTAAAACATATAAAAGTTATTTTGCTACTTTTCCAAGGTACTTAAATGATGTTACTATGTATGAAGGAAAAGTTTATGTTACTGACACTTACGGTAACTCTGTTTATATCTTAGAGAATGATAAATTAAATGTTGTCTTTAATATTTTAAGACCAAACGGTATTACAACTGATGGAAAATATTTGTATGTCATTTCTTTTGAAAATCCTGCAGTGGTTTATAAATGTTCTAAAGAAGGTGTTGTTGAAAGCTTTACACTTTCAGATGTTAAAGGTGGAGATGGAATCTTTTTTGCTGATGATTTATTTTTTGTTTCAGGTTACAACTCCAAGAATGTAGTTGTATATGATAAGGATTGGAATAAACTACTTGAAAAGAAAGGTTTTTCATCGCCTTCAGATCTGTATTATAAGGATGGATATTTATATGTTCCCGATATGAAAGATGGGAAAATTTATGTATTTCAGGTTAAAAAGGAGAAAAGTAAATGAGTTATAGCTATCTTGTAAGGTTTAAAAAGCTTGGCCCATATAGATTTGTAGCAGGACTTGATACAATTACTATGATTGAGAGGACTTTTAGAAGAACAAATTTAAAATTAACTTTTACGGAAGGTTTTCATCCAAAACCTAAATTTTCATATATTGATCCAGTTTCAACGGGTATAATCGATCTTGCGTTTTACGTAAATATAAATCTTGAAGAGGACTATGATCCGCAAGTTGTTTATAACGAAATTACAGCGGTTCAGCCACTTCATTTGAAAGTAGATAGTGTAACTAAGAACTTTTTAAATTTATCAAAAATAGAAAAATATGAATTTTTAGTTTTTGTAAAAAAGCCTTTTGATTTTGATGCGACTAAAGTTATTGAAAAGAAAACAAAACGAGGGATACGGCAAATTAGCCTGGATGTTTTTGAAAATGTAAGAAAATTTGAAAAAAAGGATTATGTTGTGATAAACTATATTATTAGGAAGGAAAATACTTTTAATCCATATCTTTTTTCAGATAAAGTTTTTCTTGCGATAAGAAAAGAAGCTTATATTCAAGATAATGCTCTTTCTCTTCTTTTTGAAAGGGGTGCTTAAATGAAAAAAATATTAGTGATAGATGATTCCGAGGTTTTAAGAAAAATTACATCCTTTAATTTAAAGAAAGCAGGCTTTGAAGTTTATGAAGCAGTTGATGGTGTTGACGGTCTTGAGAAAATGAAAGAAATAATGCCGGATTTGATAATTCTAGATATTATGATGCCAAGGCTCGATGGTTTTGGAGTTTTAAAGGAAAAAGGTCAAGACGATTCTATTAAGGATATCCCGGTTATAATCTTAACTGCAAAGGGCGGTAGTGAGGATGAAAGACTTGCAAAATCTCTAGGTGCAAAAATGGTAATGACCAAACCATTTAGTCCTTCACAACTAATTGAAGAAGTTAAGAGGTTGATTGAAAATGATTAAAAGATTACAAGAAATTTATGAAAGACTCTGTGAAATTTCTGGTAAAGAATCCAAAATTTTCGAATCAGAAGAAAAACTATTGAATGCAATAGAAGAAGAAATAGAAAAAATAAATGCAGAAATTTTGACGTACAAGCAAGAGCTTGAATCTTCAACTATTTTAATTGAGAGTCAACTTGAAGAGATAACAAGGCTATATGAGGAAATTTCCACACTTTTTGAAATTAGCAAAATTATTGCCTCTAATATTGAGACAAAGCAGATTTTAAGACCTATACTTTATACATTAAAGAAGGCAATTGGATTTAAATGTGGAATAATTTCTCTAAATTTTGATGGAAAGGTTGTAGAAACAGTTGGAACATGCCCAGAAAATATTGACCAGCTTCTTAGTGAGAATGCAAAGGAGGTTTCTTCTGAGACAGTAATTAAAGAAAGATGTGAAAAATTAAACGGTGAAAGTATAATTTTTAAATATATTTCAACTACATCTGATGAAAAAAGTGGTTATCTATTATTTGTTGGAAAAGAAAGTGGTTCTATTTTTACAGCAGGGGATAAAAAGATCGTAGAATCTACGGCTCAGCAGATTTCAGGGAGTATTGAAAGAGAAATAGCATTAAAAGAAGAAATTGAAAGAGAAAGATTAAACCAACAGATAGAAATTGCTAGAAATATTCAATTTAACTTCTTTCCAAAGAAATTCCCACATGATGATAATTTTGATTCCTTTGGTGAAAGCACGCCAGCAATACATGTTGGAGGAGATTATTTTGATGTCTTTATAAAAAATGACTTTTTATTTGGAATTGTTGCGGATGTGTCTGGAAAAGGGCTTCCCGCATCTTTAATTATGTCTTCTATGAGAAGTGCTTTTAAATCTTTGATAGAAAGTACTGATGGAGATTTAAAAAGAACGTTTAATAGTTTAAATAACATGGTTTCTGTAGATGTTGGAGAGGATAGATTTGTAACGTGTGTTTCTTTTAAAATATCAAGAGATGGTGTTCTTGAAGTAATAAATGCAGGTCATGATCCACTTTATATAGTAAATTCTTCTTCCATATCTAAGGTTCAATCTACAAATACTCCTCTTGGAATGTTTGAGGATATGGATTTTGAGGTTCAAACATTTAAACTTTCTAGTGGTGATTTAATTTTTGCATATACGGATGGAATTCCTGAAGCAAGGAATTTAAGTGGCGAAGAATATGATTTTGAACGCCTTGAGAGAATTTTAAAGAAGGTATATCTTTTATCTGCAAAGGAAATAATATACAACGTTGAGAATGATGTTTTTAGATTTTCTCAGGGTGCACCGCAGCACGATGATATGACCTTACTTGCTATTAAATATTTTAATTAGGAGGTGTATTGATGGTAGATGTAGGTTCTTTAAGTAAGGGAATGTACATAAAGTATGAAGGAGAAATTTACAGGGTAATTGATGTAAACAAACATTTTAGGGCAAGAGGATCAGGCTTGATTAGAACAAAACTTAAAAATATGTCTACAGGACTTGTAAGGGAAGTAAATTTCAATAGTGGTGAAAAAGTAGAAGAAGCGGAAATTACGTTTAGAAAAGCTTCCTATATATATAACGACGGTGAAAAGTATTACTTTATGGATAATGAAACGTTTGAACAATATGGTATCCCTGTAAGTGATATAGAAGAAGAAAAAAATTATTTGGTTGAAAATACAGAAGTGGATTTGATAATGCATGATGGCAAACCGATTGGAATACAACTTCCAACAAGTGTTGTCCTTGAAGTTGTAGAAACGGAACCAGGATTTAAAGGAGATACAGTTTCTGGTGGAGGAAAACCTGCTGTTTTGGAAACAGGATTGAAGATAACTGTCCCATTCTTTGTTGAAAAAGGTCAAAAAGTAAGGGTAGATACAAGAACTGGTGAGTACATAGAAAGGGCATAAGAAGGAGGGTGAGCCCATGGATTTTGAACAAGGAAGTATAAATATTAGTGATGAAGTTTTAAAAGAAATAGCATTTAGAAGTTTTTTAGAAGTTCTTGATCTGTCTGCAGATGATAAAGATGCAAAAAAGTTAAAGAAAAATATTGAAATTGAAAGGACACCGGATGATAACGTAATAGTAAATGTCAAGACTGTAGCTCCATATGGAAAGAGTTTGGTTGAATTTGGAAAGAAAATTATGCAGAATATTTCAGAAAATATTCAGAGAATGACGGAACTTCAAGTATCTGCAGTTAACGTTTCTATCATTGATGTAGTTGAAAAAATAGAGCCGGCAGAGGAGGAAGAATAATTGATAAAAAGGCGTCATAAAATGCGCGAAAGTGTTTTTAAA
>NZ_JAIHAP010000073.1:0-9325 GCF_020054775.1 Thermosipho sp. (in: thermotogales)
CATCTCTTCTTCAAAAGATTCTTTCTTTGGCTTACCTCTTTTACGTTCTGCATCACCATACAAAAGATAATTCTTAATCCAAAGACGAACTCTATCTGGCGGAATACCCAAAAGAGAAGCAATAGTCTTCTTAGGAAGATTTTCTTCAATGAAAAGTTTAACAACCTGATTTTTTAGCTCAGAAGGATACTTTTTGAATTTTTGCCCTTTCTTTGCCAATGAAAAACACCCCCTAGATAGTTATATTTTATCACTTCCGGGGGTGTTTTTTATTTTCTTTCTTTTCTTGGGTTCAGTGCACAGGCGGGAATATTATTTAAAACAATGTAGGTTGGTCTGTTTCAGGAAGATGGTCTAATATATGGAGCTTTCTCATTGTTTCTATATGGGCTTTACTTAGTTTTGTTCTTTTCTTTAAATCTTCAATTGATGTAAATATTTTTTCCTTTTTTTGTTTCATAGAGTGTGCAACACTTTCACTAACACCTGGGATTCTAATTATGAAGGCCTCGAGTTTTATAAGTCAAAAATAAATTGTATTTATGAAACATTAAGTTACTTGCATTGGAATATTTTCTGGTGAAAAAGTATTTACACATCCAAAAAGTGTAAAAACAATAATAAGTATAGCTGTGGTTATTAAAAATAACTTTTTCATGTTTTTCTCCACCTTTTAAATGATTGATTATAATTATAACATTAATATTTTATCTTTGATTTTATCTACAAAATAGTAGATATAAGATTTTTAAAGTTCTTCGTGATACATAAATATGCTTTAACTTAAATAACAAAAATATGTTATAATTTAAATAAATAGAAACATAATTGAAGCATTATATTGGATATTAGTAATGTTGGGGTGATGAAAAGGTGAGATTAAAGTTAGAATTTGTTTCAAATGAGGATGTAATTTTACCTGTTGGATTTAATAAGTATATTCAAGCGTTGATTTATAACTTATTTAGTAGTAGTTTAAGACGATTTGTTCACGAGGAAGGGTTTAGAAGTAAAAGAAAATTTTCACTTTTTTGTTTTTCATCAATTCTGGAAAGAGGAAAGTATTTTAAGAATATGAAAGTTTTTAATTTTGGGAAAAAGATAAGCTTTTTTATTTCATCTCCTGTGGAAAAATTAATGGAAGATTTAGTTTTAAACTTATTTAAAGGAAATGAGTTTTTTCTTGGAGAAAATAGAATATATTTATCTTCTGTAGTAACTGTTCATAAAGATATTACAAAAAATACGTTGGAGATAAAAGCTTTAACACCAATAGAGGTTCATAGAACTTATAAAGAAGATGGAAAAAATAAAACAAAGTATTTTACTCCGTTTGAAAGAGACTTTGCAGAATTAATAAATTTAAATTTGAAAAGTAAATGGGAAGCGTTTTATAAAGAAAAATTAGATAAAGATATAGAAATAATACCTCTTTTTAAAGATGATAGATACAAAAGGGTGGTTTTTTATGGTTTTGGTGATAGAAAGTATGTAGTTGAAGGCTGGAAAGGAAGGTATCTTCTAAAAGGAGATCCATTTGTTCTTTCCTTTGCATTTGATACGGGGCTTGGGAGTAAAAATTCACAAGGTTTTGGTTTTGTCGAATAAGGGGGAAGAAAGATGATAAAACAAATGATAGAATTTTCAAAAGAATTAAGAGCTTCTGGATTTTATGATTTGCTAGAAGAAAATACCGAGGATTTAGTATATGTAATTATTCCGCTAGATGATAAAATGAGGTTTTACTATGTCTTAGAAGAAGAACATTATGATAAAGTAGGCTTATTAAAAAATGTAAAAAAAATTAACGATGTTGATGATGATCTTAGAAAAATTTTAAAAAATGTAAAAATTTTAACTGCAAAAATTCCCGGTGATGAAAAGGGTAATAAGAGCATTGGTGGAAACAAAGGAACAAATTCGTACAACTTGTTTATATTCCAAGGAGTTAAAGGAGATTTGGCCAAAAAAATAATGAAAATCTACAATAAAAAAACATTAAATGCACATAAAAATAAAGTTGAAGAATCTTTGTTAAATAAACTTGTTTTCAAGGAAGAAGAAGCTAACTTATTGTTTGAAAGTGTTAAAAAAATGTCTAATCAAATATTTGGTAAAGAGTATGAAAAAACTTATAAAAATATCTATTTTGTGTTTGAAATAGATAATAAGGAAATTTATAAAGATTTCCATTTAAAATACTCAAAAGAAAAAGTATTTGTTATTGACAAAATACAAAAAAGAGGTACGTGTCCCATATGTCATAAGGAAGATGTCATTTCAATACCAGGAATTTTTAATACTTTAAATGATAAAAAACCGTTTATAAAACACATAGGAAGAAAAACAGAATATAACATAATGATTTGTAGAGATTGTGCTTTTGAACTTGTTAATTTTGTTGGAAAATTTTTAAAAAGATTTTCAATATTTCCTTTGCTATCAAGGAAAAAACTCCAAGAAATAGAAATTAAATTTCTAAAAAGTACTGGTGAGAAACTGGGATTTAAAGAAATTTTAGATCAAGTATACAAAGAAATTAATATAAAAGATATGCTACTTGATTTTTATCTAATAATATATACGAACGATTTAGTATATATTGATTATGTATCAAATTTTAGGTATTACTTTAATGAAACTAACATTTTTGAAATTGAAAACAATTTAGATAATCTGTTTGATGGTAATTTAAAAAAGAATTACTTTGACCAAATAACAATTAAGAATAATTTATTAGCTAAAAATATTTATAAATACAGAGAAAATATCTTCGATTTCGTTTATCGCGCAAAATATGATTCATTAAACAAAGAAATACTTGATAATATCTTTTACGATTCACTAACCTGTTACCTGAAGGGATTACATAGTGATGAAAATATCTCTCTAAAACAAATTGAAAAATCTTTTGAAAGTTATAAAAAATTGAACAAAATCTTTGGGGGTGATTTTATGGAAAATTTAGAAAAATTAGAAAAGAAAGAACTAGAAGACCAAATAGAAAACAGGTATCAATATTACTATCTACTTGGAAAGATTACAAGATATCTTCTTGGACAATCAAAAACCTCAGATAAGACACATGCTTTGGTTGAACCATTTGTTAATGTAAATAACTCAAAAGTTTTGCTTGAAAGAGTTTTCGAGCTTTTCAATAAATACAAACATGCTATAAACTTTTATGATGAAAAATTCGATAGGTATTTTGGTCTAGTTCTAAATTATTTTAACTGTGAAAAACTACCAGAACAAATATCCAAAAGTGACAAATTTTATTTCTTTGAAGGATATTTCTCAGGAAAAAAATTATAGGGGGAGGGGTATAAATGTTTACGAAAAGATGCTATGGAATAATTGTTTTAAAAAGTGAAAACAGTAACTGGAATGCTGATTTTACAAAATATCCGAGAAGGCTTCCAGATGAAAATGCAACTATATTTGCCACTGATAAATCCGCAAAATATGCTATTAGAAAATTTTTTGTAGACTTAGGAGAAAGAGTATTTGTATGGAGAACGTTTAAAGAAAATGGACAACCAAAATCCCTTGAAGAAACAGATCAATATTGGCAAGAAATTTTAAAGGATGAAATAAAGAAGATAACAATAAAGGAAAAGAACAACAAAAAAATCATTGACAGATATGACTTTTTTAATAAATTTATAGATGTAAAACTATTTGGTATAACATTTGCAGTTGGTGAAAGTCAAATGTCAATAACAGGCCCTCTTCAAATAAGTTATGGGGTAAATAGATACAACGTTAATGTACCTTTTGTTGTTGATATAGCATCACCTTTTAGAAACAAAGAAAAAGACAAACAAACCACATTAGGAAATGAAATAAAAAATCTAAAGTCATATTATGTGTATGACTTTGTTTTAAATCCAAGGAACTTACCGGAAGGTATGGAACTTACCGATGAAGATATTACAAAGCTAAAAGATGCTTTGAAAAAATTTGCAACAAATTTAAACACTACATCAAAAATTGGAACTGAAAATGCTTTACTTTTATTTATAACACTAAAAGAAAATTCAAAATTAGTTCTACCAACTATGAAAAATTTAGTTAAAGTAACTAAAGACGAAGTTATAGATCTTTCAGAAGTTTCTAATTTGCTCGAAAAATATAAAGAAGAAATAGAAACAATTGAAGTTTACAATAATGATTCAATCTGTAAAGTTGAAGGGATAAAAGATGATTGGAAAAAGGGTGATATTTTACTTTGAGGAGGGCTACATATGAAAGCCTTTTCTTTTGAGCTTAAAGGTGATATGGGTTTTTTTAAAAAGAACGATACTAACTCTATAGTATATACTACATATAACTTTATCCATAAACTTGCAGTTTTTGGAATTTTTGGAGCTATATTAGGGTTTGAAGGTTATAAAAGAGACAAAAAAAGTAGTTTTATGGAATACTATGAAAAATTTAAAAATTTCAAAGTAGCAATTATTCCTTTATACAAAAAACCACCAAAAAAGACTTTAGTTATATATAACAACTCAACGGGTCTTGCTTCAAAAGAAGCTGGTGGGGTATTGCAAGTTAAAGAACAAGTTATAGTTGAAAATTTAGGATATAAAATCTTTGTCCCTTTTCTTGCTTCATTTAATGAAAATGAAAAACAGCTATACGAAAAATTAGAATATATGATTAAAAACAAATATGCAGAATATCCTATATATTTTGGTAAAAACGAGTTTTTAGCATATTTTGAAAATTATAACTCACTTGAAATTAAAAAATTAGAATTTGAAGAATCACATGTTAACTCACTAGTAAAAATGGAAGACGTTGAATTTTTTAAAGAAGAATCAATAGATGAATATGAATTATTTGAAGATGATATTGCGCAAAAAAATACATCAATAATAGAAGAATTACCATACGATTTTGATGAGAACCATATTTATAAAAAGGATATATTTATCTTTACTGATAAAAAGCTAAAGATAAAAAGAAAGGAAAACTTTTGGAGGACAAATAATGAAGTTATTTACATTTTCTAAAAACATAGATGACAAAATAGCACATAAAAATGGAGAAGTTTTTGAAACTTTTTATGAGCATGCAGAAAAAACAGAAAAATATTTGGAAGATATAATTAATAAATATGGATTAGAGGAAATATTAAAAAAACTCTTTAAAGTACTTGAAATAGATTTTTCGTATATTGAAACAGTAAGGGAAATTATAAAATATCATGACATAGGGAAACTAACTGATGAATTTCAAGAAGGCTTAAGAAAAGAAGATATTAGAGTAACCCACAGCGATGTAGGATTTTACACAATTACAACACTTTTAACAGATAAACTATTATCTAAAAATTTAAAAAATAAAGAATTTTTATATCTATTTTTTCTTTCCACTGTGGTGTCAAGACACCACAGTATTTTATTAGATATGGATGAAAATATATCTTGGAATGAAAAAAAGGAAAAATATGTAAAGTACGTACTTGAAGATATCATAACAGATAATGATAAAGAGACAATTGTGGAAAAGACAAAAAAAATATTTAAAAATCTAACTCAGAAAAAATTTAAAATCTACAAAAAATTTGAATTTTACATACTCTATAAACTGATAAATTCACTCCTCATAACCTCCGATTATCTTGCTACCTTGGAGTTTATGAAAAACACAAAATTTGAGTCAAAGATAATTGATGGGAATTTAAAAGAAAGAATAATAAAAAATATATCATCGAAGAAAATAGAAGGAAATTTTAATCCCGAGATAGACGAAAACTTTGATAAATTAACAAAAATGAAAAAAGAAGACATTTCGGATTTAAACGAATTAAGAAGCGTAATAGCTGTAAAAATAGAAGAAAAATTTGAAAAAAGCGATAAGAATGTATTTTTTATTGAAGTACCAACTGGTGGAGGCAAAACAAATATTTCTCTAAGATTAATACGAAAATTACTTGAAGGGAAAAAGAAAGTATTTTACGTATTACCTTATATAAATATAATAGAACAAAATTTTAGGTATTTTTCAAAATTTATTCCTCAAGAGTGTATTACAAGATATGATCATAAATATGTAAATATAACTAACGATGAGAATATAGAAAAAATGTACATCCAAACGCTATTTTTAAATTTTCCATTTGTATTTTCTACACATGTAGGATTTTTCGATATGTTCTTTAGAAATGGAAAATCAGATAATTTTAACTTTTATCAAATAGCAAACAGCGTAGTTATTTTAGACGAGGTGCAAGCATACAATCCTAAATTTTGGTATACACTTTCAAATCTTTTCTATTATATAAGCAAATATCTAAACACAACAATAATTATTATGAGTGCAACACTTCCAGATTTTACAAAATTTACAAGCAAGAAAGATTTTGTAGATAATCTAACCCCGGATGTTGCAAACCACAATTTTTTTGAAAGGGTGAATACTTCTTTTTTAAACGAAAACATTGAAGAAAAAATTTTAGAAGAAATTAAAAACTCAAAAAAAACTCTAATAGTAGTAAATACCGTAAAAGAATCTTACAAAATATATGAAGAATTAAAAAACAAAATCGATGGAGAAGTATATATATTAAATTCCACACTTCTTGATATTAGAAAAAGGGAATTAATAAGTTATATAAAAGAATATGATAAAGAAAAACCTTTGGTTCTTGTTTCAACGCAATCAATTGAAGCAGGAGTAGATTTGGATTTTGATGTAGGTTTTAGAGCTTTTTCCCTACTTGATTCAATAATTCAAACCATGGGAAGGGTTAACAGAAACTCAAGATTAAAAAAAGCTAAGTTGTATTTATTTGATGACAACGGAAAATGGAAAAAGATTTATAAAAATGATGAAAGAGAAAAAATTTTAGAAGAAAACTTTTCAAAATTTAAAAATGGAAAGTTAAATCTCAAAGAATTTTACTCATTAACAATAGAGAATCTAAAGAAAAAAATAAACACTTTCACAATAGATTATTTTAATTACTTCGAAAATTTGAAATTCAAAAAAATAAACAGCGAACTAAATTTAATTGAAGGTTATAACTTTTCACTATTTATCCCACTTGAAATTCCTATAAGTAAAATAAAAAATTTAAAAAAAATACTATTGGAATATAATTTAATCTCTGAAAAAAGCAAAATTTTGCAAGGGAAAAAGATATGGGATATCTTTGTAAATAATGAATTTAACTATGTAGAATTCCAATTATTTTCAAAAATATTTTCAATATTTGTTGTTTCATTGTATAACTACAAAATTGAAGGAAAAAGTATTAAAAATATTCTAAAAGATGAGATGGTAGGAGAATTCTATTTTGCAAAGGATTTTGAAAAGTATTATAGTTACGAATCTGGATTAAATGTTGAAAAATTTTTAGAATTGAAAGCTTCAAGGGAGTATGATTTTATATGATAACAGGAAGTTTGATACAAGCATACCTGGTCTGTAAAAGACAAGCATGGCTTCTTTCAAGACAATTAGTTGGTGAACAAGATAACGATTTAATTGTCATTGGACGTTTAATATCCGAAGAATCATATAAAAGAAGCAAGAAAGAAATAGCTATAGATGGTGGGAAAATAGATATAGTAAAGCAAGAAAATGGATCTCTAAAATTAATTGAAGTGAAAAAATCATCAAAAATGATTAAAAGTGCCAAATTTCAACTTTTATTTTATATGTGGAAATTAAATATAGATAACGGAGAAATAAGAATACCTAAGGAAAAGAAGGTGATAGAAATTAAAATGACAGACGATAACAAAAAACAATTGCTAAACATAATAAACGAAGTGGAAGAAACTATTAACGATTCTAAATTACCAAAGCCAGAAAGAAAGAGTTATTGTAAAACTTGTTCTTTTGAATATTTTTGTTGGAGTTGATATATATGAAAGAAACTGTATATATCTTTTCAGATGGAACTTTAAAAAGAGAAGATAATTCTTTAGTATTTATAACAAAAGATAACATGAAAAAACATATACCTGTTGAAAATTTGAAAGAGATTTATGTCTTTGGAGAGGTTAATATAAACAAAAGATTACTTGAATTTGTTTCAAGAAAGGAGATTATAATCTCTTTTTTTAACCACTATGGGTTTTATATTGGAAGTTTTTATCCAAGAGAGCATTATAATTCAGGATTTATGATTTTAAAACAAGCGCAACATTATATAAACAGTAAAAAAAGATTATTTATTGCACGAAAAATAATCGAAGGTGCAACTAAAAATAGCTTGAAAGTTTTGAAATATTACAATAAAAGAGGCAGAGAGTTAAATGATCATATAGCAGAAATAGAAGAAAATTTAGTAAAAATATCTAATATCAATGAAATACCTAAACTAATGCAAGTGGAAGGAAAAATAAAGAAAGTTTATTATAGCGCCTTTAATAAAATAATTGAATCCAAAGATTTTAGTTTTTCTAAGAGAGCAAAAAGACCTCCTGTTGATAGAATAAATGCATTGATTAGCTTTTCAAATTCCATTATTTACAGCATTGTTTTAAGAGAAATTTATACAACGCATTTGGATCCAAGAATAGGTTTTTTGCATTCAACAAATTTTAGAAGGTTTTCACTAAACTTGGATATTGCAGAAATATTCAAGCCTATATTAGGTGATAGAACTATTTTTAGTGCAATTAATAAAAATGTAATTAGTATAAAAGATTTTGAAAAGAGTTTAAATAGAGTCTTTTTAAATGACAAAGGAAAAAGGAAATTTATCGAAATTTTAGAAAACAGATTAGGTGAGACTATTAAGCTGAAAAAGCTAGGAAAAAAAGTAAGTTATAGGACATTAATAAGAATGGAACTTTATAAACTGGAAAAACATTTTTTAGGGGATGAAATTTATACCCCTCTAGTTATGGAGTGGTAAAGGTGTTTGTTATTTTATATTATGACGTTAACAAAAAAAGAGTTTCAAAAATGCTTAAAACATGTAGAAAATATTTAACCTGGGTTCAAAATTCCGTTTTTGAAGGAGAGATAAGTATTTCTAACTTGGAGCGTTTAAAGGTTGAGTTAAAAAGCATCATTAAAGACGAAGATTCGGTGGTAATATATACTTTCAAACAAATGTTTTATAGTAAAAGAGATGTGTTAGGAAAAGATAAAAAGGAGGAAACAAAATTTATTTAGTAAAAATTCAGTCGATGAGTGGTAAGGTAAAAATAATAGGAATCCGACAGAAAAATTTATAAACTTTATGTTAATTTTGTTTTATTTTGTTTATTTAATTTTCAAAAAGTTTGAATTTTAGATAAAATGTAATATAATTATAATAAAATATATGGTTTTTACCTTACCTTGGAGGAATTGAAAT
>NZ_JAIHAP010000074.1:0-9170 GCF_020054775.1 Thermosipho sp. (in: thermotogales)
TTTTTTTAAAAACTGAAAATGTGGAATTGATAAAGAATTCAAGAATACCTAAGATTTTGATATTGCGTATTGACTACATGGAAATAATTGATTAACATGAAAGTATTCATGCTAGCGTGAATTATTCAGAAACAATCTTTTGTAGAAAAGCAAATGCCTTTTATTATAGCATGCCATATGATATAATAAGAGTTGGTTTAAGTAAGTTTTAAAATAATAAAAATAGCATATAGCTGGGAGGTTTTTGGGATGAAAAAAGTTATCATTTTATTCTTGGTTTTCTTTGTTGTAAGTATTTTTTCATACACTGTAAGAGTAGGAGATACATTAACAATTGAAGTTTTAAACCAACCGCAGCTTTCAAGAACAGTTAAAGTTGCATTTGATGGAACTATTCCTTATCCATATGCAGGTAATATAAAAGTTGTTGGAAAAACAGTTGAAGAAATTGCTCAAATACTAAAACCATATGCGGAAAAAGTTGTAAAAGATCCACAGATTACAGTTTATGTTGTTGAGTATGCACCAATGCTAGTTTTTATACAAGGGGCAATTAACAAAGTATTTGATATATCTGTCTATCCGGGTATAACCTTAACGAAGTTGTTTTCTTTTGTAGGTATTTCAAAAGATTCAAACGTTGATTTTGAAAATGTTCAAATAAAACGTGGAGATAATATAATTTCAGTTAATCTTTTGCCATACTTTTATCAAGGAAAATTTGACAAAGATATAGTTTTAAAAGAAGGGGACATAATTTATATTCCACCACTTCTAGATAGTAAAACAATAAAGGTTATGGGTGCATATACTCTTGAAATTCCATATGAACCTGATATTAAATTAAGTAATGTTCTTTTAAAACTTGGACCACTAGATGAAAAATCTGCAGATATTGAAAATGCAAAAATATTTATAGATGGAAAAGTTATTGAAATTAATCTTAAAGAAGTTATTTCAAACAAAAAAGATATAGAACTTTCTGCAGGCTCAAGGATATATATTCCAAAAATTCCAGAATTTTACGTATATATTCAAGGGTATGTAAAAAATAAGGGAGAGATAGAGTTTTTAGCTGATGAGAAAAAGACATTAAAAATATTACTTGCAAAAGCTGGTCTTTTAGACGAAGAAGTTGAAAATGAAGGTATAGTGGTGATTAACAATGAGAAAAAATTAAATGCCAAAGATGTAGTTTTTGGAGAACAAGATTACAATTTAAATAAAGGAGACATTGTTCAGGTTTTATACGAACCATTTACTGTTAATGTTGTTGGATTAAAGGGTGGAAGTGTTACACTGCTTCATAACGAGCCGAGGACTTTACCGTATTTGATTAAAAAGATAGGAATTAGTCAGCCTGAATCAATTGAATCAGTTCAGTTGGTAAGAAATGGTAAAATACAGGATTTTGATATTAACACTCTTATTTATCAAAATCCTTCAATTCCACTTGAAAAAAATGATACTATTGTAATTAAAAGTTCTCAGGCAAATGCAGTTTATTTAACGGGAGATATTGCCTCGTATGTAGGTTTTGCCTTAAATGAAAAGATAACGCTACAAAGAATATTAGCAAAAGTTGGACTTTCGGACTATAGAAGAATTGATAGTATTACGTTAAACGGAGAGAAATTAGATTTTAATAAAGACATGGAGATAGAAAAAGGATCAATACTAAATGTAACTTTGAAAAAGCCTATTTATGTAACTGCAATGGGATATATTAAAAACACGGGAAGGGTAGAATTTAACTATTATGAAACAGCAGACCTTAAAACCCTTTTTGGAAAGCTTGGAGGCCTTATTGTAGGTCCTGACTTGTATTATACATCTGATAAGGTTTATGTAATAAGAAATGGGAAAGTTGTAAATACTTTAGATGCTCAAAAGATATATAATGGTGAAGAAAATATGATGCTTGAAGATAATGATTTTGTATTTGTAACTGAAAAAGCTCCAAGGTATGTGTATGTACTTGGAAAAGGAGTTTTAAATAGTATAGTAAAATTCAAAAATACAGAAGAGTTTGATTTTAAAACACTTATTTCAAAAATCGGTGGAATTAAAGATGGAATTAGTAAAACTGTTACCATTTTAAATGGTTCTACGAAAACAACATTTACTTGGAATGAATATACAAATATGGAACTTGAAAATGGTAGCACCATTATATTTGATATTGATACGAAAAATTATGTATTTGTTGTAGATGAAAGTGGAAGACCTAATATGTTTTATCTTAGCAAGGAAAATACAACACTTTATGAGTTAATGAGCAAGGTAAATATTAACAAGGCGTATAAATTTGTAAAACTTACTAGGGATGCAACTGAAAAAATAATTGATATTTCAAACATTGAATATACTTTGTCATTTAATGTAAAACCTGGAGATATTATTAAAGTAATTGATGCTCCACAAAATATAGCATACGTGCTAGGTGAAGTTAATAAGCCTGGAGTTATTTCTGTTAATGAGGGAACAACCGTTCTTGAGGCAATAATTTCTGCAGGTTATTTTGGAACAAAAGCAGCTCCTTCTTCAGTCTACCTATACAAAGGCGGAATTGATGGAGAGGCAATAAAGGTTAACCTGAGTGGGGCAATTAGAGGAGGCAATATTAAAGAAAATCCAAAGGTTGAACCAGGTGACATTGTTTATGTACCTGCTGATGCATTTAAAACAGCACTTGACTGGGTGCCAGTTATTAGAAGCTTAATAGGTCTTTATAACGATGTAAACGGATTAATAAACTAAAACATATTGAGGGAGGGCTGGAATAATGGATAACAACCAAATAGACGAATTAACATTATCAGATATTCTAAAAATTTTCAAAAAAAGGAAACTTTGGTTTTGGGCAGTATTTATACTTACGATCCTTGCTACAGGAGTCTATTTATACTTTTTTGCAACCCCGATATATGAAATTTCTACCAAGGTTAAAATACCGGCTAAGAGTAGCTCAACCTCGCTATCGTCTCTTTCGGGAGCGGCTGCTTTGGTTTTGGGAGGTAGCAGCGCGCCTGGTATTTCAGATGAGATAGAGATTATAAAGAGCAGGAAAACACTTACCAAGGTTATTGAACAACTAAATCTTCTCGATTATTTTAAAAATAAGGTAAAAGATAAAGAAAAAAGGGATAGTGTAACTATAAACTCTGTGATATCAACACTTCAGGAGAAAGTAATAACTGTAGAGCCTTTAAAAGATACTTCCTTTATTGAGATAAAAGTTAGTTTAGATGATAAAGAGCTTGCATACAAAATTTCTAAAGCACTTATAGACGCATATACAGAAGTTTCAAGTGAATTAAATAAAGATGAAAATACGTATATGATTGAATTTATTGAAAAACAACTACCTGTTACCGAAAAAGAGCTTGCTGAAATAGAGGAAAAGTTAAAGAATTTCAAGCAAACAAAGTCAGTTCTTCCTTCAAAAGAGGCTGAATTGCTTTTAGATGCACTTTCTGAAATTGACAAGCAGTATTTTGCAACAAAGATACAATATCAAGAAACATTGGCAAAGCTTGATGAACTAAAAAAATCTGTATCAGATGTAAAAGACCTTATAGAAAAGCTCAAATATATTCCTAATAGTCCTATAATAGCATCTTTGCGTGAGAAATTAACGGAATATCAAATAGAATATAACGCACTGCTTCAAAAATATTCAGAAGACTCTGTCGAAGTTTCTGAATACAAAGCAAGAATAGAAGAGGCTCAAAAAAGAATTCAACAAGAGGTTAAAAATATTATTTCAAGCCAGCTAAATACAGATGATCCTATTTTAAGTAGTATTTCATCCGAACTTGTTACTACTCAATCTTCTATTGAGATTCTCAAGGCAAGCCTTAATGCACTATTAAGTTTAAAAACTGAGCTAGAAAATCAAATAAAAAAACTGCCGGAAATTGAGCAAGAATATTTATCACTTCAAAGAGATTATCAATTAAAACAGAGTGCATATGTTCTTTTAAAGTCAAAACTTGAAGAAGCAAAACTTACAACTGCAGGGCTTAATTTAAATGTCCCTATAATTGTTGATGAGCCATTTATTCCTGAAAAACCTGCAAAACCAAACAAGAAACTTACTTTGGCTATTGGTGGAGTTCTTGGAATTTTCCTTGGGATTTTGGCTGTATTTTTGTCAGAGGCAAGTGATAAGAAGATTAGAGACTCGTTTGATATAGAAAAGCTTATTGAAAAAGAACCAATAGTTCTTACAGGTAGTAGCGATTTTACAAACTTGAAATTTTTAAACGATATTAAAACAATTGCGTTGAACTTACTTAAAGAAGGAACACCAAAAACTATTGGTGTTACAAGCATTGGAAAAGTTGAAGAAAAGGATGATGTTACTTTAAGACTTGCAGAATTTTCTCATCAACAGGTAATACTATTTTGATTGATTTTGAAGGCAAATATATTGCAAGAGGCTTGAAAGGAACTGATAAAAATAATATTTACAATTTCAAGGAAAATTTAGACGTGTTTTCTGCAGCCAAAACATCTGAGACGTCTGAATTTTTGAAATTGGTTAATAATTTTGAAAAAGATTTTGAAAATATTAAGCAAAATTATGACTATATAATCTTTAACCTACCAAACTATGAAAATCCTGATACTTTGGCATTTGTAAAATACTGCGAAAAATTTGTTTTGATTGCAAAAAAAGATGTTAGTGAAAAAGAAAGTTTCTTAAAAGCTTATGCAGATTTAAAAGAAGCAGTTGTGGTGTTGAAAAAATGATAATTTAAAGCAAAGTTTAATTCTTAAAATAAAAACAGGAGTGAAATTTTTTGAAAGTATTGCTACTAACAAATTTGTTTCCAAGGGTTTCAAATAAAAATGGAGGAATTTTTATAACAAGTAGATTACGAGAATATAGAAAATTTAAAATTTCATTTGATGTTGTTTCTTTAACTTATAAAGACGATTTTCTGGTTAGAGCTTTAAAGAAAATTTTAAGAAGAATCTATAATGATCCTTTAAAAGAAATAGAAGGAATAGATTATAAAGTATTTAGATGGAATATTATTAAATATCTGTTTTATAAATTAGGGCTTTTAAATCTTTTTAGGTCCTTATGCAAAAGTATTGAGAAAAAATTTGATTTAGAACAATATGATATTATACATGCACACGGTATGTATGGAGATGTACCAGCAGGTTTAATTGCAAAGTTTTTGGCAGAGAAGTATAATAAACCTTTTGTAGTTACTTTACATGGAAGTGATGTTAATGTATTAATGCCACAAAGAAGCTCTGAATACAAAAGAGTACTTGAATCATCTTCTGCGAATATTTTTGTTAGCAAAGCTTTATTAGAAAAAGCAAAATCATATGGTTACTCAGGAAAAAATGCTGTGGTAATTCCAAATGGATACGATCCAAGCATTTTTTATTCAGTTGATAAAGAAGGTATAAGGAACGAATTGGGGATATTAAAGAAAGATTATAAATATTTAGGATTTGTAGGAAATTTGGTTTATATAAAGAGGGCAGATAAACTTGGTGAAATATTTAATAACATTGCAAGAAAATACCCTAAAACATATTTTATAGTAGTTGGCGATGGACCAATGAGAGATATAATTAAAAAGGAAGCACAAGGATTAAATATAATTTTTACGGGAAGAATTCAGCAGAAAGAAGTAGCAAAATGGATAAATGCGATGGATGTAATGATACTTCCTAGTCGAAATGAAGGATGGCCCTGCGTTGTGTTAGAAGCCCAAGCATGTGGAACTTGTGTTATTGGAAGTAACAATGGAGGGATACCCGAAGCTATAGGATTTCCAGAATATGTCGTTGAGGAAGGAAAAGATTTTGAAGAAAGAATTTCAGAAAGGGTTGTTGAAGTATTAAAAAAAGGATATGATAAAGAAAGATTAATAGAGAGGGCCAAAAATTTTACATGGGGCAGTTTAGTAGGTAAAGAAATAGAAGTATATAAGCAGGTGATATTAAATAAATGAGAAAATATCTAAAAATGTTTTTTTCATTTTCTATAGGCACTTGGCTTAGAGCAATAATAAGTTTTTTCTCTACACCTATTATTAGCTATCTTATTCTTCCTGAAGAGTTTGGAAGAGCCTCAATGTTTACATTGACTTATAATATAGCGTTACTTATTTCTTTACTTGGTCTAGATCAAAGCTTTGTAAGGTATTATTATGAGGAAGAAGATAAACCCAATATCTTTTGGTCTTGCCTTATTCCTTCAATTATTTTAGGATCCGTTGTTTCTTTATTTTTTATATTTTTTGACAAATCACTGAGCATATTTTTGTATGGAGATTACTACAAAGGGATTGGCTATCTTCTTTCATTTTCACTTCTAAGTGGAATTCTTCAAAGATTTAATCAGCTTTCAATTAGAATGCAAAAAAAAGGATTTTTGTTTTCTTTAATAAGTGTAATTTTAGCATTAGGAAATTTTGGGGGAACGGTAGTATATGCATTAACCGTATCTAGAAGTTTTTATGCAATTATTTTTGGGCAAATAATAGGGAATATATTCGCGCTTTTAGTAGGATTCTTTATAGACAAACAATCTAGAATTGTTTCAAAGTTAAATTTTGAAAAACTAGTAGAATTTTTAAAATATGGAATTCCTTTTATTCCATCATCGATTTTGTATTGGCTTTTTTCATCGATTGATAGGATTTCACTGAGGCAATTTTCAACCTTTACTGAAATAGGACTTTATAGTGCAGCATTTAAAATAGTATCGATTATGCAGCTAATTCAAGTGGGATTTACTACCTTTTGGGCTCCTCTTGCATATGAAAAATATAATTCAAAAGATACTTCCGATAATTTTTTTGAAAAAGCAAATTCATTAATTGGTGCAATTTTATTTATTTTTGGATTATTACTTTTAGTTTTTAAAGATTTAATATTTTTGCTTTTTGCAAAAAGTTATAGAGAAGCATCATACATAGCACCATTTCTAATTCTTTATCCAATAATGTACATGTTGTCTGAAACGACGGTATTGGGGATTAATTTTACTAAGAAAACATATTGGCATATAGTTATAACTGGAGTTTCTGCATTTGTAAATTTTGTAGGTAATAACCTTCTTGTGCCGTTTTTTGGAGCAAAAGGTGCAGCAATATCTACAGGACTTTCATATGTAGTTTTTTTTACTTTAAGAACGATTATTGCACAAAAGTATTATCCAATGCATATAAAGATGAAAAGAATTTATATATCTGTAATTTTGATAGTAATAGTTGCAAGTTTAGGTACGTTTTTTAAGGCAAGCTATATATACTATATCTTTTGCATTTTAGTTTTACTTATTTATCTATTGCTATATAAAGATGTAATTTCTTATGTAAAAGACCAGATGAAAAAATAATCTTTGGAGGTATTAGTGTGAAAATATTTATAATTGGTTATATGCATCCAAAGTACGATAAAAGGGTTTTTAGGACAGTAAAAGCATTATCAAAAGATAATGAAGTAATATATCAATATTGGACGGATAAAGAGGAAATAGAGTCTAAAGAGGGGAATATATTTTATAAGCCGATAAAATATGAAAAAAATGTCAAAGCTAACCCAATATTAAAATTAATGCGTAGAAGAAAATTAGATAAAAAGATAGTAGAAATGATAAAAAACTATGACTATGATATAGTATACTTTCATCATTTTCTTGCATCAAGACCGCTTGCACCATTTAAAGTAGCAAAAAAAAGAGATAAAGTGGTAATTTACGATATCCATGAATACCATCCTGAGAATTTTTTAAATACGCTAAAGGGCTTTGCAAAAGTTTTAAAAGAAAAAGTAATGTGGAAAATTTTTGAAAGACAATTAAAAATGTCTGATAAACTTGTTTTTGTATCAAAAGAAACAAAAAGTGATATCTTTGAAAAGTTGAAAATAAATAAGCCTTACTTAATTATTCCAAATTATGCAAGTATTTCTGTTGAAAGCAAAGAAAAAAAGAAAGAAATTTCTTTTGTGGGAAAAGTAACGAGAAATTTATCAAATGAAAAGAAAATAATAAAGAGGCTTATAGAAAAAGGCTTTAAATTTAAAATCATCGGAATGGATTCAGATGTTTTTAAAGATATTCCTCATGAATATACCACTTTTTTACCGTACGAAGATATGATGGAACAGCTTTCAAAATCTGCATTTTCTTTGATTTCGTACAATACTGTAATGGATGAAAGTTATAAAAATGATATATTTGCATTACCACATAAGTATTATGATTCTATAGCTGCTGGGACACCTGTAATAGTTAAAAATACTTTTGTGTCAATGGCAAAAGAAGTTGAAAAATATGGAATAGGTGTAGTTATAGATCCAAATAATGTAGATAAGTCTGTTGAAAAGATACTTAAAGCTTACGAAAACTATGAAAATCTTCTAGAAAACATAAAAAAATACAAAGATAGATTTGTTTGGAATGAAAAGAAAGAAAAAGAATTTATTAGTTTTGTGTTAGATTAGTGGAGGCTTGAGATGAAAAAAGTAACAATTGTAATTCCAACAAGAAACGAGGAAAAGCATATTGAAAAATGTATAAATTCAATTTTAGAAAATGATTATCCCGAAAAAGAGATAGTAGTAGTTGATGGAATGAGTAGTGATAAAACAAGGGAAATTTTGAAAGAATATAAAGACATAAAAATAATCGATAATCCAGAAAAAATTACTCCAATTGCACTTAATATTGGAATTAAAAATGCCACAGGAGATTACATTATGATAGCTGGAGCACATTCAACATACTCAAAAAATTATATCTCTGAATGTATAAAAAGATTAGACGAAGGAAAATGCGAGATAGCTGGTGGCAAGGTTATAACAAGGCCGGGAAGTGATACAAAAAAGGCGATAGCAATTTCAAAAGTTCTATCGCACCCATTTGGAATAGGTGGAGCAAGGTATAGGATAAATCCTCAAAAAGAAATGTATGTTGACACAGTAGCATATGGAATATACAAAAGAGAGGTATTTGAAAAGGTTGGAACTTTTAATCCAAATCTTGTGAGAAATCAAGATATTGAAATGAACCTAAGAATTAAAAATGCAGGGATGAGAATATTACTTGTTCCAAATGCAGAGAGCTATTACTATGCAAGAGATAATTTTAAAAGTTTATTTAAAAATAACTTTCAAAATGGATTGTG
>NZ_JAIHAP010000075.1:0-8654 GCF_020054775.1 Thermosipho sp. (in: thermotogales)
GGCAACTTCATAAATGCAGTTATTAACTTTATAGTTATAGCTGCCGCAATATATTTTTTTGTAGTAGCTCCTATTAATACAATCAAAAATCGCAAAGAACAACAACAACAACAAACACCACAAGCATCTCCTGAGCTTTCAGAGGAAGTAAAACTTTTAAGGGAAATTTTAGATGTGTTAAAAGAAAAATGAATAAAAACATAATTTTAATTTAAAAGAGTAAGGCAAAATGATACCTGTTATTCCAGAAGAGTTTTATGAATATTTAGACGAAAAGCAAGTATTAAAATTAAAAAAAGACGCACCTTATGAAGTTAAAAAGAGATTTGAAAAATGGCTTAAAAAGTTTGAAAAAGAATATGAAGAAAGGATAAAAATTGAAGATAAATAAATGTGTAATTTCTATATTTTTAAAATGTCGCTGATGGGTGAGATAATTAAACCAATCAACGACATTTTTGTTTATAAAATATATTTTCTTAGCAGGAATTTGGAAAGTTATGTAGAATATTGTTATATGCAGGAAGATTTTTGGTATAGAGTTAGTTGGGATGTATTATTATAAAAAGGAGTTTTTGGTATGAGTAAAAAAGAAATTAATGTTGATTTAGAGACAATAACTCCATTGTGGACAGGCGATGCATGGCAGAAGAATACAGAAATTAGACCTTCTTCTTTGATGGGCAGTTTGAGATTTTGGCTTGAAGTTATTTGTTATTTTGTTTTAAAAAAGGATTTTGACAGTAAAAAAGGACGGTTTGAGGAAGAGGTTAACCAAGATGAGTTTAAAAAGAAGCTTAAAAGCAATAGTACAGACGTTAAATCGCAAATTGAGACTTTAATAGAAATGAATATTCCTGTACCTTCTATTATATTTGGCACAACTGGATGGAGGGGATTAATAGAAATAAAAGAGATAAAACCATTATATGATTATTGTTTTGGTAACAAATTAAATTTACCCTATGCAGCAGCTTTTACAAAAAGTCAGTTGAATCAATTAAAAGAATTTAATGATAAAGAAGAATTAAATTATTTTATAAATAACTTTTATGGAAAAAATTTCAAAGATAAAGATAAAAACTTTAAGAGTCAGTGGTCTGCTTTTTATTTTCCAAACCCATATTTTTATGGAGAATTTACGGTTAAATTTTTAGTTGAAGAAGAGATTTTAGACAGTATATTCTATCCTCTTTTAAATTTTATGGACAAGTATGGCTACTGGGGAGGAAAATGGAATATTGGATATGGAAGGTTGAAGGTCAAAGGAGTAAGAGAAGGCAATAATACTGTGAAGTGGGGAATGGGAGAATTTAATTTAGGTTTCATTAATAATAGCAACAATAACTTTAATTTAGGTGAATATTTAAACGAAGTAAACAAGTTCGAAGATTTAACTAAAAACAATAACAATGGTAAAAGCATAAAAATGTTAAGCAATCAAATTTCAAACTCAGATTTTAAAGACATTATTAAAAATTTGATTAAAATAAAAGCAAATGAAAGAGCTCAACACAAAAATAGAGGAGGTTCTACAGAAGAAAGACATAAGATTTTTGGGACTATTGAAGCTCCTCCTTATAAAGATTCGCTACCCCAGGGTTCTAAGATTTTACCATACATAACAAAAGGAGAACAAGGTTATTGTGGCGGTTTTTTATCTATTGTTGATTTGTTAGAACTATATAAAGGGGATGAACAAAATGGCTAAATATGCCAAATATGATGCATTTGCAGAAGCTATTTTAAATTTCAATGATTTTAAAAATGGTAAAACAGAAGTAGATACTTATCTTGAATTAAAATTTAAAGATTTAACAAAAAAAGTTGTTGAACTTGATAATTTTAAAAAGAATAAAAGAGAATATTCTATCTGGTCAGAAAAATTTCAAACCGTACAAAAGATGTCTGGTATTTTTATTAAGGAAGATAAAAATACCACTGATAATAATTATCCAGATATCTATGCAAAAAAACTTCCACCATACTCGTTCATAATTCAGGCAAATTTTAAATTAAAACAGCCATATTTCTCAAAAGATGATGATGAATTTTATATAATTCAAAACCCTATTTTAAAAGAAAAAGTTTTTAAAGTACCTATGATAAGAGGAAGCGGTTGGAAAGGTTCTTTAGCGAGCGCATTTAAAGATTTGATTAATGAAGAGGCCAACCTTGAAAAAAGAAAAAAAATCATTGATAGTTATTTACGAATATTTGGTGCAGGCTCAGAAAGTATAAAAGTGTTAGAGGATTATCTGAAGGGAAATAGTAAAGATTTAGTAAAATTTAAAGAGAAGCTTTTAGAATTTATATTGTTTGAACTTGGGATGAAAGTTGACAAAGATTTTATAGGTGAAATTAAAGACAAAAATTCATACGAGGAACTTCAAGCTATTCTTCAAAAGAAAATTTCTGAGAAACTTCAAAAAGATAATAAAAACCTACCAATAGAATTTCAAACACATAAAGGAAGAGCCATATTTTATCCTACATATTTTGACAGACTTTCTTTAGAAGTAATAAATCCACATGACAGAAGAAAAAGAGCAGGGAAACAACCAATTTATTATGAAGTAGTGCCAGAAGGGACAGAAGGGATTTTGCAGATTATATATATTCCTTTTGATGGAATATTAAAAGAAGATAAAGAATTAAAAAAGGAAGCTGAAAAAGATTTAGAAAATCTTTTATCGGCAGTTGAAAAAGTATCGCATAAAGGAATTGGAGCAAAAACAAAGCTTGGATGGGGAACTTTTGAGTTAATAGATAGGAAAAAGTATTATTGCATTAATGGAGATATTGAAGGAACGAGGTGGGAAAAATGTCAGAGCTAAATTTAGAAAATTTAAAAAAGCACAGAGATGAAATTTTAAAAGCTGAAATAACATCTTTATTAGCTTTGTGGAATAAAGTAGATCCAAACCAACAAAATAAGGCAAATATTAATTTAGTTAAAAAATCTTTATCTGATTGGGAAAAAGATATTAAAAACAAAAAAATAAAAATTTTAGAAGAAGAATTTGAATTATGGAGTTATTTTCTTAATAATTGGCGTGATAAACGGCGAAGTCAAAAAGACAAAAAATATTTATTGCAAGTGTTATATGGGATAGGAGAAAGCTTAAACTCTGGTATTGATAAAGGTTCTCCAAAGGATAATATTAAAGTTGAACCTCAAAATAGAAGATGGTTATCAAATCCTTTTGGGAGTTTTAAAAATAGAATTATTTATTTATCAGAAACGGAAAATTCAATAAATTATAAAATTTTTGACTTAAGAAACTCTATAAGCAATATCCTGGGCTCTAATAATTTAGATTGGGAAAAATTTAAATCAATTAGAGAAAAATTTGAAAAATTTTTTACTGGTTTATTGAGCGATGATAGATTTCCAATTAATGATGTATCATTGTGGGAACAAGCTTATATGGCAACCACAATGTTTAAAGCCTCTCTTTCTGAATATATTTTAAAAAATAATAACATTCAAAACTTACCTAAACGAGAGGATTTTCATTGGCGTATTCTTGGTATACAATATGACAAGCTTAGACTTGCAGAAAGAGGATATAAACCTCAGCAAATACAGTGGTATAGAGAAGCTTCAAATAAAATTGATGATGAAATTAAAAAGCTTTTAGAATATGACTATCCTATTGGAAATGAAATATATCGCGATGAAACTGGAATTTATTTTTTAGTAGGTGAAGATTTAGGAGAAGACTTAAACGATAATAGTAATTTAGCCAAGCTAAAGAGGGACTTAAAAGAAATAGAAGAAAGAATTATGCATATTTTTAAAGAAAAATCTTTTGATGAATTTTACCCTGCTATTTTTCTTACTAAAGCTTCTCGAGGCTTAATGAACTTATCCTATCTTCTTGAAAAATCTAAGGAAAACTTTTTAAAAACAGATTGGAGTAAAAAAGAAGTTGATATATATATCGAAAAATCAGAAAGTGAAAAAGCAATTGGTATATGTCAGGTTTGTGGACAAAGATTAGTGTTTGAATCAGATAGGCGGTATGATGACAAAAATATTTGCGATGTCTGTTTTAAAGAAAAAACGCAAGGCAGGATCGATAAATGGCTTGAAGATACAAGCAAGGAAACTATTTGGATGGATGAATTGAAGGATAAAAATGATAGGGTTGCATTGGTAACAGTGAAGTTTGAGCTTCATGATTGGTTAAATGGAGATATGTTAAACAGTATAGTATTGCAGGAAAACATTGATTTTGATGAGGATGTTAAAAAGATAAAAAACGAGCTTATAAATATTTGCAAAAAAAATGATGAGAAAAAAGTTAAAGATACCGTTTTATTAAATTTTACTGATAAAGCTTTACATAATTTAAATGTCAAAGATATTATAAAATCTATCATTCTTGAACGTTCGATTGGAGATAGATGGGAGGAATTTATTTTTAAAAAATTAGGTGATTGGGACGATAGTAGTACCAAACCATTAAAAAAGAAAATAGACTTTGATTCAAGAGAAATTCATTGGAATAACCTTAATGATTCAGACATAGAATTTTTATCTACAATTATCCTTCAATTTCTCCTTAGAAAAAATCCTTCTCCAGCAAGATTAAGAAGGATATGGGAGACTACAAAAGAATTTTTTGAGGATATTAAATTAAATATATGTGATTATGCAAGTATTCAAGAGAGTAGAAGAAAGAGATTTTATTGGGAAAATGTTAAAGTTAAGAACGAAAATAAGAGTATACCAGATGGAGAATATCAGGATGGTGATGTTCTTTTTTGGGCTAGTAAGGGGAAGGTTCGCCTAATATCTTATATAAAAGATTTAAAATCAGGGAAGGAATTTAATCTCAAAGAACCCACAGGTAATGGAAATATAATAACATCTGTTGTGTATACAGATAATACAGAATTTGAATACTATCAACCGTATATATCAATTATAGATCCCACGCCAATTAGCTGGCAGTTTATTACACCAGCTGAGTATGTGCCAAATTTGATTGATAATGTTATAAAAAGATACAATGAAAGTTTTAAATTTGTTTATGGAAAACTGCCACTTCATATAGGTGTAGTAATTCAGGATTATAAAAAGCCGTTATATGTAGGCATAAAAGCTTTAAGAAAAATTAGGAGGGATGTTGAGGGAATAGAAAGACTATCAATAGAAGTGAAGGCATCTAAAATTAAAGATATATTAAAATATCAAAAGGATGAAGAATCATTAAACAATACTCATAAATATTATTCTCTATATTGGGGCAAACATACAAAAGGATATAATTTTTATATAAGACCTCAAGATGAATCTAATCGCTATATTGCGAACATTGATGAAATTGATGACGATAAGGAAATTACTATAATCCCAAATACATTTGACTTTGAATTTTTAGACACAAACACAAGAAGAAATGATATTTATTATGACGGAAACAATAAATGGAAAAGAAAAATAAAACTTAAAAGCTCACGACCTTATAACTTAGATAATTGGGAAAAGTTTAAAAAATTTAAAGATCTATTTGGTAAACAAAATAAAAATGGAGTTACAAGGAGTACAAAACTTCAAAAATTAATCTCTGTAATCTATGATAATTGGAAAGCCATAGCTAATGACGAATCCAAAATAAATAGTAATGTAGAAGGGATAAAAGCTTTTCTTGCTTCAAGCTTTATAAATATTCTTGACCTAAAAAAAGATATAGGCCTTGCAGATGGAATAAAAGATCTATTTGACATAGATAAATCTAAAGAAAATGATAAGCTCCATGCACTACTAAAAGAAAAAATGACCCTAGATAATATACAGCTTTTCTTGGATATGTTTGAATTCTGGCATACAGCTTTAAAGGAGGTTTAAAAAAATGAGTGATAATTTAAATTTAGTAGAAGAATTTAAAATCTATGGAATGGCAACAGATCCAATTTATATTGGAACAGGAGGATATAATATAGGCAGAGTTGACAATACAATTATAAGAGATCCAATGACAAAACTTCCCAAAATTCCTGGTTCAAGTTTAGCAGGGACTTGGAGGTATTATGCGGTATTGGAAATACACAAATATTTTAAAAATGAAGATATGCGTATTAAAAAAAGTGAGAGAAATAATAAAGATTTAAATGAGATTTTTGATGAGGCGTCATCACCTAATTGGATTAAAAATTTTGAAGGTAACAAGTATGCAGGATTAAATTGTGCAGGACAGGATAATACTCCTCAAGCGGAGATATTGAATGCGCCTTTTGCTACGGATGATAAAGGCAAAACAGGACACTGCGGATATTGTATTATCTGTAAAGGATTTGGATTTTCAAAGAAAGATTTAAGCTGGCAGGGAATGATTTATTTTAGTGATTTGAATATTTTATTTTTCCCTGTATTTACACGCTTTGGTACCAAATGGATAACAACGAAAGAGATATTAAAGAATGCAAATTTATATGGCGAAAATATAGAAAATAAACAAGATGAGAACAAAGATTTGGTTTGTTTAGCTTTAGAAAAAATAGAAGATGGGAAAATGAATGGGCATATAAATCTTGGATGGATATATTTACCTTATAAAGTAGACAATTCAATTAAATTAGATAAAATAAAATTTGATAATTTTGATTTAACTCCTGATAAAATCGTTATTGTCCCTGAAAGCTTATTTTCTCAGATTGTAAATTCTAATCTTGAAGTAAGAACGTCTGTCTCAATAGATCCAATTACAGGTGCTGCAAAAGAAAAAGCATTATTTACTTCAGAAGCTATACCAAGAGGGACAATATTCTCTGGGAATTTAAGAATACATGACAAATCTGCTTTTAAAGGATTATTAGACAAAATCGGAGATTTGCCTGATTATAGTATGATAAAAGAAGCTTTATGTGATTCTAAACACTTTTTTGAGACATTAGGTATTGGTGGCATGGCAACAAGAGGGTTTGGAAGAATGAAATTAGAAATAATAGATGGAGATAAAGATTGTGAAGATGATTTAACCCAACTAAATAATGGAACGACCGACTCTAATGGGGGTGAGGGAAATGACTCAAAATAATCTTGAGTATACTTTAAATAAATTGGGTTTTGATATAGTAAATGAAAGGATTTTGGATGAAAATGATATAAATAAGTTCTTAGGAGTTCTTTCTAATGATGGGGTTTATGCTATGTGGATTTATGCACAAGATAAATTAAAGGTTAAATTCGATGAAAATAAAAATAGTTTAAATGAAGAAAAAATTTTTAAGTTGTTAGCTAAAGTTGAAGAAATAGATAAATATATTATGAAAAGTTTAAATTATAAGGACATAATCGAGAAGATTTCTAATTTGACAAAAGAAATAAAACAACTGGAAGACAAAATTAAAAATAAATCTAGTTCTCAAGAAGAAAAAAAACAGTTAGAAAACCTGAAAAAAATGAGAGAAAAAGAGAGGGATAAAGAGCTTAATAAATACTTTTTAAATTTATCATCTAACTTAAATGATTTACTCTTTTTCAAAGAGCTTTTTGAAAAAGTACTAATCTATGCCCGATACCATGCAAAGGCTATGGGGGAATAAATAATGATATGGTATAAACTAATTTTTAAGCAAAATCAGCCAATACATATAGGCTCTGTTGAGTGGGGAGTAATTAATGAAACTGAAATTTTTATTCCTGGCTGGACAATGTGGGGAGCTTTAACAAATCAATTTTTAAAGAGAATTGGGTATAGTGAAATTAAAAAAGCTAAAAAATTATTTGAAAAAATTACTAATTTTTATCCTATGATAAGACAAACAGAGAAACCTTTATTTCCAGAGTATAATAAAGGGAACTTTAGTTTTGAAAATTATACAACAATAGAAGAGTTTAAATACGAATTTGTTGATACTATTGTATCAACTGCAGTAGAACCATTATTAAGAAGCGCAAAAGATGAAAGCTTACATGAATTTGAATACATACTTCCAAAATCAAAGATTGATTTAAATAATAAGGCGAAACAGCTTTACTGGGTGGGTTTAATTGGATTTGAAGATGAAGTTATTAAAGAAATAAACTTATTAATAAAAAATGACAATAATAGCGAAAAGAAAGAGTTATCAAATTTATTGAAAAGGATTTTTTCAAAAATATATATTGGTGGAGATACTAAATATGGTTTTGGTGAGATGGAATTGTTAGACCCAATTAATGAAGTAACAGAAGAAAAACTTAGTGAATGGAACATTACTGGAAATGGTACAGCAAGTATAAAACCTAATTTTCCATTAAGACAATTTTTCAAATTTTCTAATGAAATAAAATTTGAAGGGGAACTCAAACTTCTTTCAGAATTTGATTTTACACAGAATATACCAAGAGTTCAAGAAGCAGGCTATTTTATAAATGTAGGTAGTAAAGTTTCAGACTTTAATGGAATTGATTTAAACAAATATCATTTGATTAAAGGTAAATTTGAAAAAATAAAATGATAAAAAAACAGGCATTGTACATAAATTCATGCCTGTTTTTATTTAACAATTGAGTATTTAAAACCGGTATATCATTGAACTCTCTTATATTTTTATCCACATGCAGGAATTTGTAAACTTTTATCGAAATAAATATATATGTCCAAAGGGGGAAAGGGTAATATGTCCATTTATAAAGATATACAGGATGCTTTTATTTT
>NZ_JAIHAP010000076.1:0-8635 GCF_020054775.1 Thermosipho sp. (in: thermotogales)
TGAAAAAATTCATAAAAATACTTAAAAATTTCCAATATTTCTCAAAAAAATACCCCATCCTTGGCTATACCGGGATGGGGTTTGTCTACAATCTGAAAGCTACACTTTTTCATTAAAAGTGTAGCTTTTTTTATGTATTTGCCTAAATTTTCCAATTATCGCAAAAATTAATGAAATTTGTAAGGTATCTTTTAAGGAATTAATAATTTGTTAACTTTTTTGTTTCTATTATTACATTTTGATTTTTATTTTGATAAACAAATTACTTGACATTTAATGATACAATAACTTGACGTAGAAGTTTTCATTTCTAATTTATTCTTTTTTCATATAGGGGGGATTAAAACTGATCAAACTTTTTGGAGACTTTTTCATTCCTGAAATAGAAGAATTTTGCTTTACCAAACCCGAAGTTTTACTATTCTCATTTTTAGTTTCAAAAAAAAGCATAGTAAACTTTCTAGATGTAAAGCAGCTATTTGCAGATTTAAAAGAAATTGATGATAGATACATAAGAAGGTTAGTATCGAGGCTCAATGGAAAAATTGAACGTATTGGAAAAGTAGAGCTGCTGAATAACAAACGAATTGAGCTTGTAATGTATAGTGACGTTAAAGTAGATCTATGGGAAATGGAAAAGATATTAAGCAATTTTGATAGATCAGAGAAATTATTAGAAAAAATTTTAGATTTATACACAGGGCCATTTCTTGCTGGTATAGAATGTTTGTGGGCAAAGCAAATGAGAAGGTATTACAACGTTCTTTTAAAGAGCATTGTAGATGATTATTTAGAAAATATAGGATTTGAAAGTAGATTAGCTGTAAAATTAATGAAAGTTTTTCCAGATTTGTCTATTTTTGACGAAGAACTTGAGAGTGAATATTTATATGATTTATTTTAAAATGTTTGGTGATTTTAAGGTATTTGTTGATGGCAAAGAAGTAGAAACGAAGAATAATAAAAATTTAAAATTGCTTTTTTATATTATCTCTTCTAGAAAAAGTTATATTCCAAAAGAAGAGATATACGATGTATTTTGGAATAATTTTACAAGAGATTATGCAAGAAAAAACTTAAATGTTCAAATGTATAATTTAAAGAAGACATATCTATTTTTAGAAGATGTTATAAAAAACTATAGGGAAAACATATACATAGATAGAGATAAAATTAGTTCTGATTATGAATTTTTTATGGATAATATAGGCTCGAATAGTTTAAAAGCACTTAAGGTATATTCCGGTGATTTTTTAGAGGGATTTGACGACGATTGGATTGTTGAAAAAAGAAAGCAATGTAGAAAATTAGCAAACCTTGCTTTATATTTTTACAACGAAGAAGCAAAAAAAGTTGAGATTTTATTAGAAATTCAAAAAGATATGAGAGAAAAACCGTACGTAATACTATTTTTAAATGAAATAAAAAACTTAAGAATGAGAAAAGGAGACTTTCTTTTAAATCTTGAAAATGGATCACTTGTTTTATTAGAAAAAGGTAATAAGACAGTTTCTCAAGCTGTTGATGGATTTTTAAAAAGGTCAGGTATAGAACGTGCAAAGATGTTAAATGAAGATGAAGCATTGAATTTGATAAACTTTAAAAATTCTGATAAGGAGGAAAAAATTTATGAGGAAAATCTTTAGTTTGGTTTTAATACTTGTTTCATTGTTTGCCTTCTCTTTAAAGATATATCCAAATCTCATTTATAATATTGAAGTTAAAGACTTGATCTTTGAATATAGCTTTTTTGTCAGGAATGATCTTAATTATGATGCAATAATAAGAATTGAAAAGATAGATTTTGTAACGGATGGTAAAAAGTATGAATTTGACCTTCCAGATTATAAGTATAGTGTAAAAAATTACGTTGATTTAGATAGCTATGAATTTGAACTTAAACCAGATGAAGAAAAGAGGATAACGTTAAAGTTTAACATTCCTTCTGATTTTGATGGAGCAAGTGGAGTATTTGCCTTAAAGATTTCTCAGGAAAGTAAAAGAGGTGGACAGATCCAAATAAGGTTAAATTACATAGTTCCATTCTTTTTGAGGTTCAAAAATATAAATCCTATTCAAAAGGTTGATATTACGGATGTTGATATAAGAAATCTAAATCTCTATCCTGATGAACGTTACGGAAATTTTGGAACTTTGATAACCATGAAATTGAAGAACAATGGAAATGTAGTTTTTCTACCTTATGGCACTATTAAAATTACTTCAGTAGATTTAAGGACAACAATTTCTGAAAAAGAAATAAATAGTTTTGATTTAGTTGTATTTCCGGAAAATGAAGCTTTTTATACGTTTAAAATTCCAGAGATTTTACCAACTGGGAAGGTAAGGTTTTCAGTTGAAGGTGAATCGTACGGCATGAGATTTTCTATAAGCAAGGATGCAACAATCAATGAAACCTATGAAAATTTAATTGTTGAAGCATCACCAAATGTTATTATTTTTGATGATAAGACAATAAATACTCTTAAATCAATTTTGATAAAGAATTTAACAAGTTTTAAATCGGAGATTTCTTGGGAAATTGTTGATCAAAAAGGTTTAAGGAGTGATATATTCAAATTGTATCCAAGTGTTTTAAGAATATATCCATATAGAGCAACCTCTATAAAGATTAGATCAAATGAAAGAGAAATTACCAACGTTGGAGATAGAATTTTTTATTTGCATCTTTTATACGATGGCAAAAAAATTTCTGTAAAATCTCCTTTGATTGTTGTAAGAGGCCAAAAACTTTCTCCAGAGTTGAAAGCAAAATACTTGCCAGAAGAAAATTCTATAGAGCTAACAAATACTGGAAATTGTTTGTTAGCTATAGATATTAACTATTCTAGTTTTTCTCTTTACAATGATATTGTTTTAATACCTGGACAATCTAAAAAAATAAAATTAGAAGATAATATCAGCATTTCAAGGATCATTTTAAAGTATGGGATTTTTGGAGAGAATAAAGAGTATGAAGAGTATATAAGGTGATACCATGAAAAAAATAACTTTTTTGTTTTTGTTAATATGGGGGATTGTTTTTTCTTTAACTGTATCATTCTATGAACAGGATATAAAAGAAGCTTTAAATATTTTATCTTTGGAATCTGGGAAAAAGATAGTGTATGAGCCAAATCTCAGTGGTATTGTAAGTATTGAGATAGACGAGGATTTATCATTGGAAGAAATCCTTGACATTATTCTTTTACCGTATAACTACTATTGGGTAAAGTATGATGAAATCTACTTTGTTGGAGTTTCAAATCCTGAATCGCCCGGTTTTTTTAAAAATGCAAAAATATTTAATATTCCATTGAGGTATAAAACCGCTTCAGAATTGAGCAAAGTTTTACCTAAAGAGTTGAAAGAGTATATTTTATACAGCTCAAGTGAAGATAGTATTACAGTATTTGCGCCAATTCCAGTGGCATCTCAAATTGCAAATATTGTTTCTATCTTAGATGTAAAGGAAAAAAGTTATACCGCAAATATAAAAATAATAGATGTTTCTGAAAGTTATCTGAAATCATTTTTGTTAAAAATAAATTATTCCCAGGAAAGATTAAATGATTTGTTGAGTGGTGCAATATTCTCTATACCATTGTACGGAAATTATTTAAATCTCTTGTTTTCATCGACTACAGAAAATAAAGATTTTGATCTCATATACGATGGAAATATTAAAATGTTAAGTGGAGTAAAATCTTCCTTAAGAACATCTAAAAAAGTATTAGTTGATGAGATAGTGGATAATAAGATTTCTAAAAAAGCAGTTGAATCCAATATTTCCTTTGAGCTTACTCCATATTTTTTAAAATCTTCTGCATTGATAGATTTGAATATTAACTTGGAAAATATAGGGACAGACAGATTAGGTTCACAAGTTTCAACAAAGGTCCCCATTGATTTTAGTGTTCCAAAAGTTATTGGGGCATATTCATATTTAAAATCAGAAAGAGCTGATGGTGGATTGTCTTTTTTAATGGATTTGCCAATAATAGGTAATTTGTTCAAGCAAAATTTTGAAAAGCATGAAAAAAGATATATTTTGTTTGTCTTGAGAATAGAGGAGGAGTAGACAATGCAGAGAAATTTTCTAATATTTTTGTCTTTGATTGTATCTATAATAAGCTTTGCTATTAATTTGGACTTTAATAACAAACCATTGATAGATGTTCTGAATGCTATAGAAGATGAAACAGGAGTTAAGTTTATAATATTGGCAGACGACATTGATAGATTTATAACACTTTCTCTTAAGGATGTTAGTTTAGATGTTGCATTGAGAAGTCTCTTATTACCTTATGATCTTGATTATGATCGTATTTCAAATGATACTTTTTTAATATACTCTACAACTCAGAAAAAAACTGCTAAATTGATGCCGAAAATCTATACTTTAAAACATACATCTCCAGAATTAATTTCAAATTATCTTTCATTAAACGGTATAGAAAATTACGTAATTGATGAAAAGCTTGTGTTTTATGTAGATTCAGAAGAAGAATATAAAAGAATTATATCTGACATTGAGAAACTTGATGAAAAGATAAATGGAAAAATTTTGATTTTTTCCGTATTTAAATTGAATAAATACAAAGAAGTCTCTACATTAGATGACAGAGTACTTATTAATTTATACAATTTTTCTCAGAGTTATAAATTATTTTCTTTTGTAGAAGGTGGATACTTAAGTTATATGGATGTTAAAATGCCTGCTACAGCAACTTCTCAGGTCATAAAAATTGCGGAATTTACATCGAATGAATTTATTCTAAGGATAAATTCTGAAAAGGAAAATAAAAAACTTGAGCTTTCAATTGGAAGTGATGTTTTTAGCACCAGCTTGAAAGAGAATAACCAAGAACAAAATATTGTTTTAAGAGGAAAGAAAGAAATTTATATTTTAAGATACAAAATTTTAAGTGATGTATTAGCAGAAAAAGTTAAAGATATAGAGCCTTTTGATCTAGATAATAAACAAACGGAAATAACTACTGAGTATTTTAAAGGTAGGACTGATCTTAAAATACAGGATAATAAGTATCTTTTAAAATTGTCCTTTGAATCTATTGAAATTTTAGGTTTTGAGTTTTACACAAATGTGATTGATAATTTTAGTGTAGGGATTGGATTTGAATCAAATTTGTTCTTTTTGACATTGAACGATTTAATTAAGATAAATGATTTATCGCTGCAAATGAATTTAAGATACGATCTTGAAAATTTTTATTTAAGAAATTTGGTAATTTATAAATTTAATTTTGATAGGTTCAAAATTGGGGTAGGCATTGAATTTTCAAATGATAGTACAGAAGTAGTTTTTCATACAAATGTTGATTTTTCAAGGTATGAGTTTGGATTTAAAATTTCAAATGATAAATCCTTTGGAGTCTTATTGGGAGTAATATATTAAAAATCAATGAGAGAAAGCATGGGGATAAAATTAAAGTCTAGGGTAACATTTATTGTGTTTAATGATAGATCGAAATCTGGATAGTTAAATTGAAGAATTAAATCTCCTGATACCATTCCATATCCCCATCTAAAAATTTTGTATCCAATTTTTGTTGGATAGTTTGGGTTCATTGAAATTGATTTTTTTCCTATCCAAACATTGGTAACAGTTACTTTTGAATTGTTTGTAGTTGGTAAAATGTACATGTAAAAACCAGGCGATGAACTTATTTCCATGTAACCAACTATAGCTTTTTTTGTTAGATCGTCAATTACAAAGACTGAATTTTCGTTATATGACCATAAAATGTTTATAGTTTGAGGTATTATTATAATATTTAAAAGAAGAATTGCTAATAAAAAAAATTTTTTCAAAAAAATCACTCCTTTTTATACTATTATAATATAAAAGCCACCCAAATTGGGTGGCTTTATTGCAATTTCACAAAATTTTTTATAATGGGTAAGAAGGTAAAGTCAAATTTTACTGTAAAATCATCTGATGCGTTTGTATAATCTCCACCAAATGTAATTGCAAGGTTACCTTCTAAAATTTTTGTTGAAACACTTGTTGGATTTGTGTTATCGTTGCTCAATATAGTGCTTCCTACTTTAACTTCGTTAACTGCTAAATCACTTACTCCACCGTCTGCAACAATAGTTGTTTGATAGTACATCTTGAATGTCTTGTTTGATTCAAATCTGATGTTACCAACGTTTGCAATTCCTGTGGTATCATCAACTGCAAAAACTTGTGTTTCATCGTAGTCCCAAGTAACTTTTACCCATTGAGAAACACTAAAAGTTAATGTTTGTGTCCAGTTTCCGTTTGGGTTTAATTTAATGTTTGCAGTACCAGCGGCAAAAGCAGCCAAGCTTAAAAGTGCAATAAGAAGAATAACTACCTTTTTCATACTTTCCCTCCTTTAAATTGTGATTTAAATTTTCATTTTTAATTTTATCTATATTTTGAGCATTATCAAAACCATATCAATAAATTATTGGTAAATAATAAATCAAAATTTATTTTTTTTGAGCGTAAAGTAGATTTTTTACTTTTTAGATTAAAAAAAAAACGGGACTTCTATTTAGAAGCCCCGTTTTATATAATTTGTATTTTTTAATTTTCTACTTGCATTGTAATATCGATTGGTCCATAGGTTCTACCAGAGCTAAATGTGTAACTTCCTTTGTATCCAAAGTAATCTCCTGTATCTATAACACCGTTGTTATTGTAGTCTCTCCATGCACATACATATGAATAGTAACCTGGAATTACGGATTTTAATGTGTAATTTCCGTTGCTGACTTTTCCGTATTCACTAACCACTTCATAGCTTCCAGTCCAGAAATTGTATCTTAATACGAAAACTTTTGTTTCTACATCACTTGGTTGTGGTTCTGGATTTGGTGGATTTGTACTTCCGCCATTGTAGTTAATAGCTGCGTATGCATCTATTAAACCTGCACCGTAGTAGTCATCTTCACCAGTTGGTCCCAAATCTTTTGCAGTATTTTTCAAAGCAGCTCTAATTTCTTCTGGTTGAGTTTTTCCAGAAGCATACAATAATGCAGCAACGCCAGCTACGTGTGGTGCGGCCATTGATGTACCTTGTAAGAACATATAAGTATCTCCGTTGCTTGGAGTCCATGCTGTACTTAAAACACCATCTGCATAACCATCGCCATTTTGATCAACACTGGTGTCTCCACCTGGTGCTGCAACATCAACTTCTGGTCCATAGTTCGAGTAAGGTGCTCTTTGAAGATCGTATCTTACAGCTGCAACAGCAATTGTTTCAGGGTATTTGGCTGGATATGAAACAGGTCCATTTTCGTTACCTGCTGCACAGACAATTGTAACACCTTATATTATATGCATATTGGATTGCATCTCTTAAAATTTGAGAATCGCCACCGCCACCAAGGCTCATATTTATTATTTTGGCTCCATGGTCTGCAGCGTATCTTACACCTTGGGCAACTGCGTCAAGCGTTCCAGAACCATCTGCTCCAAGTACTCTTATAGGCATTATCTTTATACCGTATCCACCCCAGTTAACTCCTGCAACGCCTTTTCCGTTGTTACTTAATGCAGCAATTGTACCTGTTACGTGTGTTCCATGGCTCACGTCTTTTGCAGGATCTGTTGGATCATTATCATTATCAACAAAGTCGTAACCTTGCACAAAAATCCCTTGCAAGTCTGGATGTGTAAAGCTTACTCCCGTGTCAACAACTGCAACGATGATGTTTGCACTTTTAATAACATCCCATGTTTTTGGCAAATTGATTGCTTCATAATGCCATTGATAGCTGTAGTAAGAATCATTTGGAACAGCAAAAGCTCTGTAAATGTAGTTAGGTTCTATGTATTTTACTCCTCCAAGTTTTTTTAAAACATCTAATTTTTTGTCATCTGCTTTGACTTTGAATATGTAAGCTTTTTTTCCATCAAGGCTGTTAGTTGAATATGCATTTTCGACAGAAATTCCCAATTTTGAAATGTTTTGAATATCTCCTTCGTAGTAAACAACATATTCGCCTTTTACAAATTCTACATTTTGATTTTCTACACTGTATGGGGATATGTTCCATCGGGAAGTTTTACTGTACCGTAAACTGTTGCATAACTTGTTGCTTTTGAGCTAACAAGTGTAAGATCTGATAAACTTTTTCCTTTAAGAAATTCTAGTGGATTTGTAGGAACAGCTTCATCAGTATTTTTTGTAACATTTGAATCCATACACCCAAATAAAACAAAAGTAACTACCGCCAATACAATCAATAAAACTTTCTTCATATCCCTTTATCCCTCCTACTAAAATGTGGTAAAGTAATTTATAAAGACATAGAGTATTTTATCTATTTTTATATTCATTTTTTAAACCAAAACGACAAATTATTGATAAATTTTTAATCAAAATTTGATTTTTTAAAATTCTATTCCCTTTCTTGCCTTGACACCTTTTTTGTAATAGTGCTTAATTTCTTTCATTTCAGTTACGAGGTCTGCAATTTCTATAAATTTTTCTGGAGCATATCTTCCAGTTAAAATAATTTCTACTTTTTCATCTCTGTTATTTAGTACTTCTAAAACATCCTCTACAGAAAATAACTTGTAGTAGATTGCAACGTTTATTTCATCGAGGATTACCAAATCATATTTTTTACT
>NZ_JAIHAP010000077.1:0-8626 GCF_020054775.1 Thermosipho sp. (in: thermotogales)
AGATTGAAAACATTGAACTTCACGTCACATATGATGCAAAGTACGTATTTGAAAATGGAAGTGATATTTCACAAGTCTTTAGACAATTTTGGGGGCCAAGATGGGATGCTCCAGTCAATAACATAACCGCAAAATTTGTCTTTCCAAAAGATTTAACTGCAGAAAAAATATACACTCACCCAAAAATAAATTATTCAAGAAATGGTAATACATTCACCTTAAACATTAAAAAACTCCCACCTTATACATTTGCAGAAGCAAGATTTATATTTCCTCCCAAAAAGTTGAAATACTCATATGAAAATCCAAGCCTTTATTTAAATGATATAGAAAAAATTGAAAAATCTTATTCTTCAAAAGTCTTTTTAAGTAGAATATTACCACCTATACTTACAATTTTATCAATCACTCTTTTAATGCTTATTTTCAACTTTTTTGGAAGAGAAAAAGAAATTCCATACAGTGGGATATATGAGAGGGAAATACCATATAATGATTCTCCAGATATTGTTAACGCAATAGTTGTAAATCAATTAAGTAAAATTGATTCTGATGGAATTAGTGCGGTAATCATGGATCTTTACAAAAAGAAATATGTAGAACTTGATAAAGAAGGGGAATACATAAAAATCCTTGACAGAGACGGAAATGATTTAAGTGAAACTGAAAAACTTTTCTATCAACTATTAAAAAAATACTCATTTGAAAATATTTTTTCTTTCTCGCAGCTTAAAAAAACTTTATCTAAGGATAAAAAACTTGCTAAAGACTTTCTTGACGAATTTAATGCATACAAGTCTCTTGTAGTAGATATCGCAAAATCAAGAAAGTATTTATCTCTTGCTGGTACTTACCTTTCCTATTTAGTTGGAATATTTTCAATAATTTCTTCAATTTTAATATTTTTCTCTTTTTCAAAAATAAACTTTTTATATCAGAGTGTTTTTTCAAGCCTGATTTTTGCAATAGGTGCAGTGGTATTCATTTTACCAAAGGATGTATTTGGTAGTTGGTCAAAAGAAGGAAGAGAATACTATCTTAAATGGAAAAACTTTGAAAAATTTTTAACTGATTATTCTCTTCTTTCACAATATCCTCCAGAATCTATAATTTTGTGGGAAGATTATCTTGTGTATGCAACAGCGCTTTCCATAGCCGATAAGGTTGAAAAACACTTGAAAAAATTGATACCTAAAGACATCGATGTAAACGAAACCGTGTATTATTATCCATATAGGAGATTCGGAAGACAGTTTTATGTTGTTTCTACAGTTGCACATTCCACAGTTTATGGAAACTCCTCAGGAAAAGGAGGATTTTCAGGCGGAGCCGGTGGTATTGGTGGAGGCTCCGGTGGTGGTGGTGGTGGAGCTTTTTAATACAATAAGGAGGTGAGTTTTTTGATCTGGATTATTCTAGGTATTATATTACTAATTCTTTTCTGGGTTATTGGTACATACAACTCTCTAGTAAAACTCAAAAAGATGATAGAAAACGCTTGGAGTCAAATTGACGTTCAACTTAAAAGAAGGCACGATCTAATTCCAAATCTTGTTAACAGTGTAAAAGGATACATGAAATTTGAACAGGAAACACTTGAAAAAGTTTTGCAAGCAAGAGCTTCTGCTATTTCAAGCAAAGATATTAGTAAAAAAATTGAGGCAGAAAATCAACTTACTGGAGCATTATCAAAACTTTTAGCTGTTGTAGAAAATTATCCCGACCTAAAGGCTAACGAAAATGTAAGCTCTTTAATGGAAGAACTAAGAAAAACAGAAGACAAAATATCATACGCAAGGCAATTTTACAACGATATAGTAATGAAATACAATACAAAGATTTCAGTTTTCCCTTCAAACATAATTGCTTCTATGTTTAAATTTAAGGAAGCTCCATTCTTTAAAGTTGAAGAAGCTGAAAAAGAAGTCCCAAATGTTGACTTATCTTTTTAACATATAATTTATATCATTTTTATCTTTTTTTGTCTCTTTAATGATAAAATTTTTGAAAAAGTTTGGGGGGTGTTTTTTTGAATACTGTTGTTGTCCTTGATTATGGATCCCAGTATACTCAACTTATTGTAAGGCGTGTTAGAGAAAAAGGTTATTATGCTGAACTACTTCCTTGGGACGCTTCAAAAGAAGAAGTTCAAAACTTGAATCCTGCAGCAATAATTCTCTCCGGTGGTCCTGCAAGTGTTTTTGAAAAAGATGCACCGTTTGTTCATGACTATATTTTAGAATTGAACATTCCCATCCTTGGAATATGCTACGGCCTTCAATCGCTTGTTCACAAATTTGGGGGGATAGTGGAAAAATCTCCAAAAAGAGAGTTTGGACATGCTGTATTAAAAGTAAAAGATGATCCTCTGTTTGAAGGCTTGCCTAAAGAATTTGATGTGTGGATGAGTCATTCAGACAGAGTCGAAAAATTACCAGAAGGATTCCTTGTTATTGGAGAAAGTGAAAATTCACCTTATGCTGCAATACGAAACAAAGATGGAACTATATACGGTGTTCAATTTCACCCAGAAGTTACTCATACAAGTTTTGGAGACAAAATATTGGAAAATTTTGTCTCTAAAGTCGCAAAGATGGAAAAAAATTGGAAAATGACAGACTTTATTGAAGAAAAGATAAATGAAATTAGAAAAGTAGTAGGTAATGACAAAGTAATTTTGGGACTTTCTGGTGGAGTTGATTCATCAGTTGTTGCACTGCTGCTTGACAAAGCAATTGGAAAAAATTCAATCCCAATATTTGTTGATACTGGTCTTCTAAGGCTAAATGAAAGGCAAGAAGTAGAAGAAAATTTTAGAAAATTGGGAATAGATATAGTCGTTGTTGATGCAAAAGAAAGGTTTTTAAGTAACCTAAAAGGAGTTGAAGATCCGGAAGAAAAAAGGAAAATAATAGGTCACACCTTTATAGACGTGTTTTATGAGGCTTCAATGAAACTCCTTGAAAAGCATGGAAATATAAAGTATCTTGCTCAGGGTACACTCTATCCGGACATTATTGAAAGTAAAGTTAGCGAACGGAAAGCTGCCGCAAAGATAAAAACACACCACAATGTAGGTGGACTTCCCGAAAAGTTACCTTTTAAAATTATAGAACCTTTTAGATATCTCTTTAAGGATGAGGTAAGAAAAATTGGAAAGATTCTTGGACTTCCTGATGAAATGATAAATAGACATCCGTTTCCTGGACCAGGACTTGCAGTAAGGATTATAGGAGAGGTAACAAATGAAGCTATAAAAATACTGCAACATGCAGATCATATATTCATTGAAGAGCTAAAGAAAAACGATCTATATGATAAAGTATGGCAGGCATTTGCTGTATTTTTACCTATTAGATCCGTTGGAGTTATGGGAGACTATAGAACATATGATAACGTTATTGCTTTAAGGGCAGTTAATAGCTTTGATGGTATGACTGCAGATTGGTCAAAACTTCCACATGAATTTTTAAATAAAGTTGCAAAAAGAATAGTAAATGAGGTAGATGGTGTAAACAGGGTAGTATATGACATAACTTCTAAACCACCTGCAACAATTGAATGGGAATAAATAAAGGCGACTTCCAAGGTCGCCTTTATTTTACCTCAAAATGTTTAACCTCAATTCCATTTTTTCTAAATGCTTTAAAAAACTTGTAACTTCCTCAATCATAGAAATATTATGATTTTTTCAAGTAAGACCAAAAACGTGTTATCTTTCTTTGATAGCACATCACCTTTTCTCAAAAATCTAGAAATATCAACACTGTTTTCAAGAGTAATATATATTGGGATGTAAATTGAATCTCTTAACTCAAAATTTTTTTCTAATAAAAATCTTGCAAAGTCATACGGAACAAATAAATTTTCTTTATTATAAAACATTCTTTATTAATTAAAGTATCTTTTCATGAGAACTTACATAGGTTAAATAAAGTAAATATTTGGATTTTTTAAATAATAGCTTGTAAGGGATACTAAATAATATATCACATCAAAAAATAATACTTCATACGTGTTTCTAAAATTTTTCACCCATACATTATACACTCCTTTTGTTAATAAATAATTAAATATTCTAGTCTTATCAAAATTTTGATAGTATTTAATTTGACCCTGGCCAAAGTAAAAATAGGTTAAATTAGAATATAAAAAAGGGCTATACCTGCTAAAATTGTTTTTGTACCAAATACAAAGCACCAAACAAGAAGGTGTAGCCCAACAATATTCACTTCAATATTATTTGACCACTAAAATTACTCAATAAATTATCTAATTTTGTCCTTGACAAGTCTAAAAGAATATATCTAAGAAAGTATCCTGATCATATCTTTGTTTTGATTTTATCTCTTATGTATTTAACTAATATTCAATCTATGTGAAGATTGTATGCTTATCTTGTAGAAGGAAGAACAAAAATAAATAATCTATTTTCTAGACAAACAATACAATATAGAAAAGATTATCAAATGATGATTAGATTTATTGAAAAATAATTTTTACATTGGTCAGGGTATTCCATTCTAAAATTATTAAATAAATAAAATAACTTTTTCTCAAAGCCAGGCCACCAAGCCTGGCTTTATTTAAAATAAATAGAAATGGGCGAATCATTTGAACCAGATAAAATATTTTACTTTCATCTTTCTTTTGTTATCATTTTCAATAGCTTTGTCTCAGAACACCCCAAAATCAATTAATACAAGCTCATTAAATGGACTAAAATAGAGAAAAATATTAAAATTAGGGGGGTCAATGGATTGATATAACTATAAATTCCATTCCCATAGTTATAACTCAAAAAAATTTTTCTAAATTCTATTGTAATTTTAAATTCTTAGAAATAAATTTTCATTCAAACACAGATATTAAAGTAGAAGTGCAATTTTTATCTAAGAGTTTTAACAACGAATTAGGTGAAATTTTAAATAACTTCATAACATTTTTCTCAAGAAACAATTTTTGCAAGTCGTATTATTATATTACACTTGAAGACTTTGGATTTTCAAATATAAATCCTTGTAAAATAATAAGACTTCCAAAAGTAAAATCCGGAAAATTTGTCTTATCACTAAAATTTGTTGAGTCTGATTTTTAGGTCAAACAAAGGCAGAAATTTATAAATTACCAATAAAGTTTACTTTTTCACCTACCGTTAAATGGTAGAGTCGGGATTTTATCCAGACTTTTTTTGTTTTCTTTATTTACAAAAAATGGTATACTTTAGTAAGGAGGATTGATAGCATTAGAATAATTAACAACCCAAAAATAAAGGATATAAACATAGAATATTTTGAAAAAGATACTTCTGGTTTTGAAAGTTTTTATTCCATAATACCAAGTGAATTTGAAATTATTTCAATAAAAAGACATAAATTTCAGCATATATGTTATTTAAAAAAGAATAATCAAATCTTGAAACTTCAAGTGTTTTTTAATAAAAAACGTGAAGCTACAGCAATAAAAATTTTAGCTGCAACCAGCAAAGAAGTAGCAAATGAGTTTGCCGAAAATATCCTCTGTATAAAGGTTTATATAGACGGCAGTTATTCTTCAGAAACCAAAAAAATTGGATTTTCAATAGTAATACTTTCACAAAAAATTGAAAAATTCTACAAAAGTATAGAAAATGAGGAACTTGCAAAACACAGAAATGTAAGTGGAGAAATCCTTGCAGTTTTGTACGCCCTAGAAATTGCAAAGCAAAAAGGATTTAAATGTATAACCTTATATTACGACTATGAAGGCCTTGAAAAATGGATAACGGGTGAATGGCGGGCAAAAACACCTCTTACAAGAGTCTACAAAGAAAAATTTTACAATTATGCAAAAGACATAAAGGTAAAATTTGAAAAGGTAAAATCCCACACAGGTGTAAAATACAACGAACTTGCAGATGAACTTGCAAAGTATGCAGTAGAAACAAATGAATCTAATATAGATTTTGAGGTGGTTATATGAAAAAAGTCTTGGTTATTAACGGCAGCGCAAGAAAGGGAAGAACCTTTGAACTTTTAAAAAATATTGCAGAAAAACTTCCATATGATGTAGAGTATATACACTTAAAAGAGTATGATATTAAAGATTGTCTTGGATGTGAAGTGTGTATAAAAAAAGATTTTTGCGTTATTAAAGACCAGGCAGAAGAGCTAATGGAAAAACTAAAATCTGCAGATGGTATTGTTCTTGGAACACCAGTCTACATTGAAAATGTTTCTGGAGTCTTAAAAAAGTTTCTTGATAGGACATGCAGATGGTATCACAGACCTCCTCTTTTAGGAAAACCTGCACTTTTAGTTGCAACTACCGCAGGAAGTTCCCTAAAAAAAGTTCTCCAATATCTTGAAGACGTTGTAACAACATGGGGAATGATCCCAACTGGGAAAATAGGTAAACGTGTTTCTGAAAAAAGAGTAGTAAGCAAAAAAACAAATAAAAAAATTTATAAATGCTATGGAAAAGCCACCAAAAAGATATATAAGATTAACTAAGTTAATAAGATTTCAGGTACAAAAAGCAATGGCAACAAACCTGCTTGATATAGATAAAAATTACTGGATCGAAAAAGGTTTAAATAAAAAAAAATTACCACTACAAATTCTTTACAGATCCTTTCTCATACTTATTTTCAATTTCATTTGGAAAATTCATTTCAAATAAAATTTCTAAAAATGCAAAAAAGGTCAAAGAACAAAAATTAGATAAAGTCAACCAATAATTAAGGAATTCCCAGGTGGGAATTCCTTTACTCAAGTTCTAAAACAATATTTCTTTCTTTTTGAACTGTTCCTTTTACTTTAAAATCAACTGGATACTTAAATATAGGGCCATCGTACACAAAGGTATGAAATTCTCCATTTTCCCCGCACGCATCTACACCGATTTTTTCAAATTCATCTGCAAGATCAAAGGTTAAATCTTTTCCAAGGTACTTTTCAATACCTAAATCTTTTTTTAACGCAATAATCTTTGCCTTAAAACCAAGTGAAAGAAATTCACTTACCACATCTTTTCTTTTCTTTAGCCAAAGTGGTTCAAAAACTTCTACATCTTTTTTTGAACACACGTTTTCCACCCAATCGAGATGTTCTTGAAGATCAATATCTCCAAATATGCCAACTCCTCCTTTGACATACTCATCAAGAAAACTCAAAAAATTGTTTTCATATTCCTTCCAACTGCTACATTTTGTAATTAATCTAATACCAATACTTTGAGCTTGTTTTTCTAGTAAACTTTTTGGAAGTCCATGAGCTCTTGAATGAATACAATCTTCTGAGAGCATTGTAAAAAGATAATCTACTTTTTTGTATTTTTTTAGACCATAGTAAAGTGCAAGCATTGAATCTTTTCCGCCACTAAATGAACAAAATACCTTCATCCTATACCTCCAATCTTTTTATTAATGGAATTTTTAATCCTATCTTTTGTAAATCTTCTACCTGTGAAAATACATAATCTGGTGTTCCATGTAAAGCAACTGTTTTGTTGTCAATGACATAAATATAATCTGCCCATTCAAATGCAAAATCACTATCATGAGTAGAAATAATAACACTTTTTCCTTCCTTCGGAAGCTCTGAAATAATTTCTTGGACTTTCAAAAATGATTTGTAATCAAGATAAGCTTCTGGCTCATCTAGAAAGATATATTCTGGCTCCATTACAAGAATATCTGCAATGCTAACTAATCTTTTTTGCCCATAACTCAAAAACTGTGTCGGCTTATTTTTTAAGTGTTCTATTCCAAGGCGTTTAATAATTTCTTCAACCTTTTTCTTTACTATGTCTTTTCCAAAACCAAGATTAAAAAGTCCAAAAGAAATATCTTGATAAACTTTTGCGGCTAATAACTGTGTATCTGGATTTTGAAACACAATACCTACATGTTTTTTTAAAAGCCTTGGATTTTTAACTTCTAAATCATCAATAAATATTTTTCCTTTTTTTGGTTTTAAAATACCTGAACATAAAAGCATCAAAGTTGTTTTACCACAACCATTCCTGCCAAGTATTGCTATTTTTAATCCCTTTTTAAACTCTAAACTTATATCTTCAAGAATGTAATTCTTTGACTCATACGAAAAATACACATTTTCAAGCCTTAACATAAAAAACCTCCAAAGCAATAAGAACAATTTCAACCACAAAAGGAATTAAGATATACAGATTTAATCTATATTCCTTTAGAATCTCTATAGTACCGTTATAATTCCTACTTGAAAGTCCCATATAGCTTTCCTCAGAATATTTAATAGACCTGGAAAAAGCTCCGTACATAAGGTATTTCATACTGTTAATTGTATTTCTAAAATTTGAATAACCAAATCTTGCTGTTTGTGCAGTAATCATCTGTTCAACTACTTTGAGGAGTATATAAATTGCACGGTATGTTAGAAATATTAGATCTTTTAACATTCTAAAACGTACAAAAGAAATAATATCAACAACTGGAGTTGTAAATATTAGAAAAAGTATACATGATGTTCCTGCAATACTTCTAACAAAAATTTTCAAACCTCTTTGAATTGTGAGAGCTGAAAAATCAAAAAAAAGAGTTAAACTTGAAAGAAAAATAAACAAAACTATTACAAGAAAAAATTTTAAAAAATCTGTTATCTTAATT
>NZ_JAIHAP010000078.1:0-8484 GCF_020054775.1 Thermosipho sp. (in: thermotogales)
TAGGGCCCGTGTCTCAGTGCCCTTGTGGCCGGCCATCCTCTCAGACCGGCTACCCGTCGTAGGCTTGGTGAGCCGTTACCTCACCAACTACCTGATGGGTCGCAGGCCCCTCCCTCAGCAGAGCTATTGCTCCCTTTCTTCCTACCTGCTTATAGGTAGGAACGTATGGGGTATTAGCTGAGGTTTCCCCCAGTTATCCCCCTCTGAGGGGTAGGTCACCTACGCGTTACTCACCCGTCCGCCGCTCAGTCTACTGGCTTCCTCCCCGAAAGGATTCCACCAGCAGCTTCGCTCGACTTGCATGTGTAAGGCACGCCGCCAGCGTTCACCCTGAGCCAGGATCAAACCCTCCATGAATGTCTATTCAACACCCATTTCAGATTTTCCTCTGACTCTTCTTCTCCAGGACTGCTATCCATTTTTCAATGACCCCTCTCCCAACGCGTCTTCTAATTTACCACGTTTGTATTGCCTTGACAAACAAAAATTATTTGTTAAAATCTCATCAAAAGGGGGAAGAAAATTGCAAAAAATTATCTTTAAAAATCAAACTTCAATGCTTAATAAATCCTTCTTAAATGTAAATATGATGATAATGTGCGGCATGTGGAAAAACTGGCCGCCATTATCTTTTGCTGTATAGGTTTTAATTAGTAGGAATTAACTAATAGCAAAAAGGCGGTCAGTAAAAACTGGCCGCCTTTTTTTATTTTAAATAAGGGGGTGTTATTTTTGAAAGTTATTAAACTTGGTGGTTCCATTTTTAAAGAAAAAAACTCCTTTTTAAAAGTACCACCATTACTCGAACAAGACAACCTAGTAATAGTTGTCTCAGCACCATATGGAGTCACAGATTTACTTTTAAACAATCAAATTAACAAAAAGCTTCTTGAAAATATCTATCAAAAACTTGCTAGTCAAATGGGTTTTGAATCAGAAAAATTAAAAGAAAGAGTGTATGAAATTTTAAATGAAAAAGACTATGAAAAAATAATCTCCCACGGCGAAAGATGTAATTCTCTCGCACTTAAATTATTTTTAGAAAAGGAAGGTTTCAACGTTGAAGAAAAACTACCCGAAGAAATAGAACTTAACCTAACAAAAAATAGTGAAAAAATAGAACTCAAAAGAAGTATAAAATCATACTTTAAAGAGAAAAAAATTTATATTGTCCCGGGTTTTTATGCTATACACAATGGAAAAATAAAAACTCTTGGACGAGGTGGAAGTGATTATACAGCGACAGCTTTGGCAAACATATTAGACGCCGAAAATGTAACTCTATATAAAGATGTAAGTCAACTCTTCACTTGTGATCCTAAACTTGTTAAAAATCCTTTCCCAATTACAAAAATCTCATATGAAATAGCTGAGCTTCTTTCCTACTTTGGTGCAAAGATTATTCAATATAAAGCAATTGCTCCTGCAAAATCTAAAAATATTCCAATAATAATAAAGGGATTAGATAAAAGTGGATCTACTATTATAGGAAACGAAACTAACGTTGGAGTTTTATCAATAAGTTTCCTAAAAGATCTCTTATTTATAAATGGAAAGTTGAAAAAAATACCAAAAAATGTAAAGTACATAGATATATTCCAAAATAATGCAAACGTAATAATAGAAAAAGAAAAATTTGAAAGTATAAAGGATAACTTTTCAACAATAACTATAAAAGAAAACTTGTCGCTCATACTTGTAGGTGGAGATTTAGACATTGGAAAAAAACTCCTTATCTTAAATAGCCTCTACTTTCACAAATTTAACTTTTGGTTACTTAAAGACGCGAAAAATTTTTTAATTCTCCTTGTAGAAAATAAAAATCTTAAAAACATTCTAAATGTTATACACAACATCTTATTTGCAAGGGAGGGGGTTATATGAGAAGTTTTGAAGAAATCAACGAAAAAATTGAAAAAGGTAAAGTAGTAGTTTTAACAGCGGAAGAAGCTGTAAAACTCTCAAAAGAAAAAGGTGTAAAGTACGTATATGAAAACGTTGACGTTGTAACCACTGGGACCTTTTCACCAATGTGTTCATCCGGTGTTTTCTTCAACTTCGGCCACACAACACCTCCAATGAGAATGGAAGAAATAAAGTTAGATGGAGTCACAGTTCATGCAGGCCTTGCTGCTGTTGATGGATTCTTGGGCGCAACTCAAGAAGATGGAATTGGCGGTTCTTACGTCATTGAAAAACTAATCTCTGGTCAGGATGTATTTTTATCTGCCAATGCAAAAGGAACAGATTGCTATCCCAGAAAAAAAATAGAAGGTTACATAAATAAAGACATAATAAATGAATTCTATTTCTTTAATCCAAGAAACGTATACCAAAACTACTCGGCTGCTACAAATGGTTCTAATAAAACTATATATACATATATGGGAAAATTACTCCCAAATTATTCAAATGTCACTTATGCTACTTCAGGAGAGTTAAGCCCACTTTTAAAAGATCCAAAGTTAAAAACAATAGGAATAGGCACTAGAATATTCTTTGGAGGAACTCAAGGATACGTTGTCTGGCAAGGAACACAGTATAATCCAAGTACAGAAGATATCCCAAAAAATCCTTCTAGAACTCTTGCAGTAATTGGAAACGCAAAAGAAATGTCAAGAGAATATATTAGAGCAGCAAAATTTAAAGGATATGGAGTTACTATATTTATAGGAATTGGTATACCTATTCCTATACTAGATGAAGAGATAGCCTATTATGTAACACGATCAAACTCAGAGCTCATAACAGCAGTAAGAGATTACTCAAAACATGATAAACCTATAATAAGAGAAGTAACTTATCAAGAATTAAAAAGTGGTAAAATTGAGTTAAATGGTAAATATGTAAAAACTGCTCCTATTACCAGCATGAATGTATCAAGAAAAATTGCAAATGAACTAAAAAAACAAATTTTAAACAAAGAATTTTTCCTTACAAAACCAGTCGCCTCTCTACCATCAAAATCTGATTACAAAAAATTAAACACAAAAAGTACTAAGCAAGAAAAAGTCATAAAAAACGAATGTGTAAATTGCGGTTTGTGTACAGGATACTGTAATGCTTTATACATAGAAAATGACACAGTAAAGTTCGAAAGAACAAATTGTACAAATTGCGGACTTTGTAGTGATGTATGCCCCGTTGGAATAGAGCTTCCATGGGGGCTGATAAATTGAAAAGGTTTTATAGAAACTTCATGGGAAACAATCTTTTTTCTTTTTCAATAAAGTACAAAGAAAGCGATCTTTGGATTGCATTAGACAAAAAAGAAACAGGACTTTCGGTTCTAGCTTACAACTATCTTGTTTTCTTGAGAAAAGAACTGGAAGAATATGCAACAAAAACTTTCCTTGCATCTTTAAAACCAATTGCATTTGATGAGAATGCTCCAAAAGTAGCAAAAGATATGCTTAAAGCTTCAAAAAAGGCAAATGTTGGACCAATGGCGGCTGTTGCAGGTGCTTTTGCAAAACACATTGGACAATATATTAAAAAGCTAGTAAATCCAAAAAAACTTTTAGTAGAAAATGGTGGAGATTTATATATTTATTCACATGAGCCAACAACTATAATGATACTTTCAACTAAAACAAATTTATATCTTGATCTACCTCCTGGAGAGTTCGGGATTGCAACATCTTCAAGAAAAATTGGACATTCAAAAAATTTTGGCAAAACAGATACAACTACAGTTGTATGCAGTGACCCTGCCCTTGCTGATGCATATGCTACCGCAATATCTAATAAAATTAAAAATGTACATGATGCAAAAAATTTACTTTCAAGAAAATTTGAAGAAATCCAAGATATAATCGTTACAATAGATAAAAATATAATCATAAAGGCTATACATAACGTAAGGGGATGAAAAAATGAAAATATCTCAAATCAAAGACTTTTTTATTTCAATTGAAGTAATACCGCCACTTAGAGGGCATAGTGCAGATAATCTATATAAAGCAATAGACAAAATAATGCCATACAATCCAGCATTTATAAGTGTAACCAAGCATCCTCCAGAACTTGAATACTATGAAATAGATGGCCAGATTCTTAAACTTCCAAAGGTTAAAAGGCCAGGAACAATGGGAATTGTTGCTGCATTAAAGATGAGATACAATGTAGATGTAGTCCCGCATCTCACCTGTATCGGAAACAGCAAATTTGAGCTTGAGGAATTATTAATTGATCTAGATTTTCTTGGAATCGATAATGTATTTGTTATTCGTGGAGATAAAAAGAAAAATGTAATAAAAAAAGAATGGCAGTATGATTATGCTTACCAGCTTGTCCAACAAATTTCCGATATGAATAAAGGAAAATACTTGTATCAAACAGCCAAAAAAACAAATTTTTGTATTGGTGTTGCAGGATATCCAGAAAAACATTATGAATCTCCAAATCTAAAAACTGATATAAAATACTTAAAGAGGAAGATAGAAGCAGGAGCACAGTTTGTAATAACTCAAATGTTCTTTGATATAGAAAAGTATTTTAATTTTGTCAAACTTTTAAGGAATGAAGGAATAACCGTAAAAGTTATACCTGGCCTTAAACCTATTCTAAGCTACAAAAGCGCATTAAAAATACCTGGAACTTTTTATGTAGATATTCCTGAAGAATTGATTGAAAAACTAGATAATGCAAGAACCCCAAAAGAAGAATTCTGGACAGGCGTAAAATATACCATAAAATTAATTGAAAAACTAAAAGAAAATAATGTCCCAGGAATACACTTTTTTACAATGAGCAATACCGATGCAATTGTAGAAATATTAAAGCACATATAGGAGGAATTCATGTGATTTATATCCCCGAAAAATTTGAATATATGCCTAAAAAGAAAATAGTCGTTGCAAGAGCATCTACAAGATATGAAAAACTTGACGAAGAATTAATCAAAAAGATAAACGATCTTTACCTTGAAGGTCTTTCTTTATCATCTCCAACTATCTGGTATGAAACATTTAACATAGAAGAATTACCAAAAAGTATAATTCCAGAAAAATTTAAAGGTGTTAAAAAAATGACGCTTTTTGTCTCCACACTTGGGGAAGAAATAGATAAAAAAATAGAACATTACACAGAAAATGGAGAAGTATTTTCTGGAATGATTCTTGATGCGTGGGGTTCAGAAGCTCTTGAAACATTAAATGATAATTTTGATAAAAAGTTAAGAAAAAAATACAAAGATGGGACAATGAGGTTTTCTCCAGGATATGAGGATGTAGACATTAGAGAAAATAGAACTATCATTAATTTATTAAAAGTGGATAAAATAAAGGTCTTAGAAAGTGGTATTATGATCCCAAGAAAAACAACAACATGTATGATAGGATGGTGGTAAAAGTTGAATAGAAAAGAATTTCTACAAATGCTTAATGAAAGAATTTACTTTCTCGACGGTGCATATGGCACAGAGTTTTTTAAAAAGGGATTTAAAGGTGTTATTGAAACTCTAAACATTACAGATAAAGAAATGGTATTTGATCTTCAAAAAGCATATGTTGATGCAGGTGTGGATTTTCTACTTACTAACACATTCAGTGCAAATAGACTTAAACTAAAATCGTTAAAAGTTAGCTATAACATAAAAGATATAAACTATAATGCTGTTAAAATTGCCAAACAAGCAGCGGGACAAAAAAATGTCTATGTTTTAGGTGATATTTCATCAACTGGATTTTTAATAGAACCATTAGGTGAGATTTCATTTGACGAAGCATACGATGTTTTCAGAGAACAAGGGGAGATACTATTAAATGCAGGCGTTGATGGCTTTATAATAGAAACAATGTCTGATTTAAAAGAGTTAAAAGCCGCAATTCTTGCACTCAGGGATCTTTCACAAGATATACCAATAATTGCTCAAATGACTTTTGAAGAAAACTCAAAAGCTGTCACAGGAACAAGTGTCGAGATTTTTGCAACCTTACTAAACGATTTAGATGTAGATGTTATTGGAATAAACTGTACATTAGAACCCGAAAAATTATTATCAGTTTTTAAAAAACTAGCTCAATACTCTAAAAAACCAATTAGTGTAGAACCAAACGCAGGAAAACCCAAACTTCAAAGAGATGGAAGTATTGTATACAAAACCTCTCCAGAAAAGTTTGCAATTTACATGGAAGATTTTGTGGAGGTAGGTGCAAATATTGTAGGAGGATGCTGTGGAACTTCACCAGAGCACATAAGATTAATGGTTGAATTTTTAAAGAATAGAAAACCCAAAATAAGAAAAATTATAGCTGAAGAATTTGTCTCAAGTAGAACAAAATTGCAAAAGATCTCCCCATTTTTAATCATTGGCGAAAGAATTAATGCAGCAGGTAAAAAGAAATTCCAGGAAAAAATAAAGAACAAAGATTTTAGTAAAATTGTTGAACTTTCGTCTATGCAAGAACAAGAAGGTGCTCATGTTTTAGATGTAAATCTTGGAATAGAAAAACTGCTTGACAAATCACATTTTAACCTTGTTGTTAATACCCTTGACAAAATTGGAAGTCTACCTCTTTCCCTTGATATACAAGAGTTTGAATTTATGGAAGAAGCTTTAAAAGAATACGTTGGAAGACCAATAATAAATTCTTCTACAGCCAAAAAGGAAAAACTAGACAATGCAATATATCTACTAAAAAGATACGGAGGAATGCTTGTTCTTCTTACAATGAAAGATAAAATTCCTGAAACTGCAAAAGAAAGATTTGAAATTGCAAAAGAAGCTGTAGAATACCTTGAAAAAAACGGAATAGAACGCAATCGAATCTTAGTTGATCCACTTGTTCTTCCAGTTGGTGCAAAAAAAGATCCAAAAGTCACAGTTGAAACTATAGAATTATTATCAAAAGAAGGTCTAATGACATCCGTTGGACTTTCAAATTTAAGTTTTGGAATGCCAAATAGAGAGGCTTTAAATGCTTCTTTTCTTACACTATGCTTAGACAAAGGGCTCAATGCAGCTATATTAAATACAAGTGAAAAATGTACAATGAACGCTATTTTTGGAACACTTGTACTAAAGGGAAAAGAACTTGCAAAACAAGAAATTCTAAAAGAAGATCCTCTTGTTGAAATGATCCTTAAAAAGAAAGATAAAGAGCTAAAACAAGAAATTGAAAAATTACTTGAAGAATATTCTCCTCTTCAAATAAGTCAAAATATTCTTTCAAAAGCTATGGAACACATTGGAGAGTTATATTCAAAAGGTGTTATATACCTTCCACACCTTATACTTGCTGCTGAAACAGTAACTCCTGTCTTTGAATACTTAAACTCACTCCTTGAAAAAAATGACAAGCAAAAGATAGGCACAATAATTGTTGCAACAGTTGAAGGCGATGTTCACGATATTGGTAAAAAGATTGTTGCAACATTATTTAAAAGTTCTGGATTCAACGTAATTGATCTTGGAAAAGATGTACCACCTTCAAAAATCTTAGAGGAGGTAAAAAAACACAAACCAGATATACTAGGGCTTTCTGCTATGATGACAACAACTATAGGAAGGATAAAAGAAGTAAAAGACTTACTCGAAAAAGAAGGTGTAAAAATTCCGATAATTGCCGGTGGAGCATCATTAAATAAGGAAATTGCAGAGAATTTTGGTGTATACTATGCAAAAAATGCAAGTGAAGGACTTAAACTCTCCAAAAAAATATTAAAGAGGTGATAAAAGTGATTTTTGATCTTGCAAAGAAAAGAAAAACTACAAGAATATTTTTAAATGAAAAGGTAAATATTGAAGATATAAAATATGCTATAAACGTAGCAAAAGAAGCACCATCAGGTATGAACAGTCAACCGTGGCATTTTGTGATAGTCGATGATGAAAAACTAAAAGAAAAGATTAGAAAATCTGTGGAAGAAAAAGAAAAAATATTCTATGAAAAATCTAAAGGAAAACTAAAAGATTTTCTTAATGAATATAATATAACTTGGCAAAAAAGCTTTCTAACAGAGGCTCCTTATTTAATTTTAGTCTATTCAGACAAAAGATTTCCATTCTCAAAAGAATCCACTTGGATATCTGTCGGATATCTACTTTTAGCACTTGAAGAAAAAGGACTCTCAAGTCTTACATATACGCCACCAAATCCTCAAGATTTTAACTTTTCAACTTATAAACTGGAAGTTATTATACCAGTAGGATATGGAAATGACCCAAAACCAAAACTAAAAAGAAAAGACTTAAACGAAATAATATCATATAACAAAATTTAACATTAGAAATCCCCCCAAAGAATTTCAACGGGGGGATTTATTTCATATATTGTCTTTATTTTTCTTGTATGATATAATTTGCTTGTCGGGGGGTGAACAAATGAAAATTGCAAAATATATACTTTTAACTATTATTTCTATCATTGCAATTATTATCATACAGCTTTTTATTAGCGGATATATACAATGGTATTTCAACGGAATGTATGAAATTACTTCCGCTAACATAGAGCAAATAATGGATGAAGATGGTATAGT
>NZ_JAIHAP010000079.1:0-8194 GCF_020054775.1 Thermosipho sp. (in: thermotogales)
TTTTACCAAAAAGGAGCTTTTGGTATTACTTTTTCTGCCTTTGAATTTGAAAAAGAAAAGTTATTTTCAATTTCCCATTTGTTTGAAAAGAAATTTAATGTAAGGAAACTTCCGAATTTGTAAAATTATCTAACATTTCTTTGGTTTTCTTAAAGAGGATATACCAAGTGATAAAAAAGAATGGACTAAAAGCTTGTAGAACCATCCGAAAGAAAATAAAATGCGCCAGGTTCAAAGGAAAAAGTTTAAAATGAAAATAAGTCTTAAGTGTAGAGTAAATAAAATAATTAACATTCTATCTACTATCTTTACTTTCATTCAACTCATAGCACGCCTTTTGTAAATTATCACCTTAAAAAATACTCCATCTTTAATAAACTCTGGGGTTTTTAGATTTTTAGCCCTACATAATTCCACTAATCTTTTTTACCCCTGTTCCCCATTGCTCAACATAACTTATTTCTTTGAAAAACCTTGCAATAACTCTATTTCTAATTTCCGACCGCCCTTGCAAAATAAGCTCAACACTTAGATTCCCAGGAAGTCCACCTGGAAAAGTTTTCTCAACTCTACCATCAAAAATTGCAAGTTTTATATCTAAACCTTTAATTGAATAATCTCTATGAACAACAGCATTTACTAATGCTTCTCTGATTGCTTCAATTGGGTAATATAGCTGTCTTCTCTTTTTTCAAGATGTTTTATAGCAAAATTAAATGCATTTTCAACTCGCTTAGAGCGCGCTCTAAAAAATTTTTTAATATACAACTTCAAAGCAAACAAAAAACTATTATAGCCCAATTGTGCAATATCATCTTTATTCATATAATTTCCTTTGCCATTTTCCAAACTCTTTGTTCTCTTACAGCTTTCATATACATTGTTTTCCAATCACCTGTTCTACTATATACCTTTCTTTGTATTTTTCTTTATACATCCATTTCGCTTTTTTCTCACTTCATTTTTTACTTTTGTATGTATGGTATCTTTTACCGGAACTATTACTAATTTCGCTTTTTCAAAAAAACGTTTTTAGTACTTTCATGCTTCTTCCACCTAATGCATCTTCCATTATACATTCTGACTCTATCTTTAACCCTTGTTTTTTCTTACTTTCATTATTCATTTCACTCTCAATAATTTAAAGTAAGTGGTTGATGATATCCACAGATAATCTTTTTAAAAACAAATTCATGGACATGTAGATTTTCTCTTCTTTAGCTAAGGTTTTATGCAAAAAAGATTATAGCTTGTTTTTGCCTTTTTGATATGTTTTTTAGAACACACTTTTTCAGAAGATAACAATCAGTTTTTTATCAATTTATTACCATCCATGAAGAAAATTTATTCAAAATTTTACAAGTTATTAATTATCAATTTAAAAAATTATGAAATATTAAAAAATTATGAAATATTTATTGTAAAAAAAGGAAAATCAAAAAAAATTAAACTTGTATTTAAATAAGTTCGTAGATAAAATTAGAATGTGTTACTAAACATTAATATCGTAAATATCATCAAAATTATTTATAACATTTCATGTGTGATAAACCTACTATCAAGAAAAGATTCTTATTTTGATAAAAATTAAAGTGATTGAATCTTAAAAAATATGTAATTTCTTATAATATCAAAAATTAATAGACTGATATAAAGTTTGTTAAAAAAAACACAAATATAATAAAATAAAAATCTATTTTGTAAAAGAAATCAAATTACAGCTAAAAAAACAACAAGATAAATTTTGTAATTTGATCCAGATAACAAATCGATATTAGATATGCAGTAGCGGAAAAATTCATGAAAAGAGGTGAAAATTTAAGTTAACGGGGTTACCAAAAAGGGGGGTGAGAGTATGAAGTTTGTCGTAAAATGGGTGTTTGCTACTTTGTTGGTTGTTTTGATTTCTCAAGCGTTTGCAGGTGGGGTAGTCCCTCTAATTGAAGATCCAGGGTGCAGTGTTACCTCGTGTACATGGTTTTATGTTGGTGATCTAAGGTGGCAAGCTTTTGGTGAAGCACAACATTATAGTTCTAACGGAGTCCCTCTTACTGTAACATTAGTAGTCGATATCACCTGTAAAAGTCCTTACTTGGGTATAACATTGTGCCATGGAAAAGCTAATGCTTCAGGGATGGGCATAGTAAAAACTACATGTTACTGCTCTCCTGCAGGAGAAGCTGCAATTTGTTTTGCATTTTGCAGTTGCAGTGGCATGTAAGTTTTTGGGGGTGAGTATATGCACGCTAATTTTGTTAACGCACGTGTTGGTTTCATCATATTATTGCTCGTAATCTGGACCATATCCTGCTTTGCTCAACCCACTACTGTTGCAGGTCAGTTCACAGACACAAAAGCTGGAATGTTCTACACCTTTGCTCGCATAGTTCCACTGTACGATACACCGTTATCGTCTGTTTACGCACCTTTTGACCTGCACAATGCAAAGTTCGGGCAGATAACGATGAAAGGTGAAACGTTCGATGTCATAACTGGTTTAAACGATGGGAAAGAAATACTGTTAGTCGATGGAAACAGGAACAAAAATCTTTCCGATGATGAGGTCTATGTTCAAACATCATCCGTGACGAACATGACCACGTATATCGTAAAACTTATATTCAATGACGGAAGTTGTTACTATGTTGCCTTGTGGCGTATGGAAGACAAATTATACTACTGTGGTATCACACGAAAAGAGGGATGGCTTTACGTGGGAAACAAAAACTACAAAGCAGCGATCGCCGATACAGATTCAGATGGGTGGTACACAAAAGACGCGATATTGCTCATGGTGGACTTGAATGAAAACGGTAAATTCGATGGACCAGAGTTGTTCAGAAAATACGTAAAGATAGGGAAAGAATACTTTACAATAGAAAGCGTCACCAAAAACGGTGACTCTATAGTTCTTGAAAGATGCGCAACTTCTGTACTTATCCCATTTGTAGGGGAACTATTCCCAGATATTTCCTTCAAAGATGTTAGTGGTAGAGAAATAAATCTGGTGGACCAGGCGGGACAGTGGAAAGTAATTTACTTCAACTTCTTGACCGACTCGGAAATGCCGAAGATAAAAACATGGCTTGATGCGTTATCAGGTTTTTTGAAGATGGGGGTAAAACCTTATGTACTACTTCTAGTATCATCTTGCTATTGCCAAACATGTGAAGAGTGTCCGGAGGATGTAGAATCTCTGGCTGAAAAATACAAGGGATTGACAATCATTCCGATATCCCGTGAGGAACTTGATGAGGTAACAATCAGGTTGAGGTTGTTGTATCCCGAAACGATAATGGTAGTATCTCCGGATAATGTACTTATTTACAGAACGAACGCAGGTGCAGTGACAGAAGGGGTTATATGGAAGCACACAATCTCCATGCCGACGGTTGAACAATTTTCGCGTTTGATAAAAGCGTTGATAGAAAATTAAGACGAAGGTGTGGTACGTTGGTCGGAAAACGTGTTTATTTTCTGCAATATACATCCTTTATAGCCTTTGCTGGGGATTTTGTGTGGATAGGGTATGTGTTTTGAAATTTACCACCCCATTGGGGGTGGTTTTTTACATAAGACATGGAAAAAGGGGTATGATATGAAATACGGATAAAAACATCTGAACCAGCAATTTGGTGTATCGTTACACCTTGAAAGTTCCAGAATATCGAATCCCCACAAAAATCGCATATCTCAAACCCGTATGGATAGCGGAATTCAGAACCTGCAAAACTTAAAAAAATCAAGAGAATAAAGTTTGGCTTTGAAGAGATGATATAGTATGACTGAACTTACTTACACATTTTCTTGGGTAAGTCTCAAGTTTTCTATGTAAATTTCTCCGAGCTTTTCAATAAAAGATACTTTATCTTTTACTTTCTTAAATCACACCGAATTAATTTAAGGTTTAAATATGCTGGAAAGAAAATTATAGGATCTACAAGCTTTGATGCATTTCCATTTTGAAAACTAAGAAGCTTTTTATGCTTTCTAAGAAAATCTAAATCTTTTCTTTTTAAAGTATTTGAGTATTTTTCAGTATAATCACTGTAAAAACTTACACCAGATGCTGTAAAAATATGAAAAACATAATTTGTCCCTTTGTTAACTACGGCAAACTACCTGTTTTACATACTCATACCTTTTTTACACGTTTTTACAATTAGTTTTATCATTGAATCTCAATTTAAATAATTTTATGAAAAATACTCTATATCGAGTATCTTCCTAAATCAAGTAATTTCACACTCACTTTATCTTTCCACTTAGGAGGTATTTGTTGTTTTAATTTTTTTCTAATTCTTCTTTACTCTCATTTTTATTACCAAAATAAAACACCAAATAAATACCGTACTTTGCTTCTCTATTACTTAAGTACTTATTAATCAATTGTTCATTTAAAGATTTTAGCAATTTTGGATTTTTGTTCAATTTGCATTCTATTCTAACTTTCCAGTTACGCTTTTTTTCAATAACTTCTATATCCGACCTGAAATTTTCTATCAGTGACTCTCTTATAAAATTATCATTAGATTTCCATAGATTAACCAATGCATCTCTACATTTTTTCTCATTTTTATGCTTTTTATTTTCCCAAAACAAATCCTTCTCATTATTTTCATTTCTTTCTATTCTTTTTATTAGTTCATCTAACTCAATTTCAACCTTCTTAAAAAACTGATATTCATTCATTGGTAAATCTTCAAAAATAAACTTCTTTAATTTGTTTATCTCCCAAATAGTAAAATCAGAATTTTTTCCACTCTTTTCGGCAATAGTTTTTTTAATTATTTTATTCCAGTACTCGGAAATATCTTTATTATCTAACTTTTTTAACTCATCTAAACTTAAGAGATTGATTAAACAATATTTAACAAAATTAATCGTTAAATCTAAATCTGATTGAAATCCATTATGAAGATGAAATACACATCAGAAAACAATACTTTTGCATAATTTCGTAATTATTCATAGCCTAATTTTTAAATCAAATAAGTTATAAAATGTTTCTTCGGCATGTATATTTAATCTTTTCAAATATAAATTTTATTATTTTTCTCTGATCATTTGTATTTGAAAGTAGCTTATCAAATATATAAACATCTTCAGTATTTTCAAGCACAATAGCAGTTGCTTCTCTTTGCTCTTTACCCACAAAAGATCTAGATGACAATTTTCCCTTTATATACTCTAATTCAAGATTTCTAAATAAATCTCTATCTTTAATAAATTCTTTTACAGAAAATTCTGAAATCTCAATTGGCATAGTTATTGACACAATGTTTTCAAGTCTTAATACTTTAATGCTATTTGGCAATAAATATGCAAAAATAAAAAAAAACTCAATGAACTTCCCAGCAAACTATGGCCACATATATCAAATGTAGAATTTTGATAACTTTAATATTACATATTGTAATTTTCTATTCCTTCTACAAATGTATATTTTCCTAAAAGTACCTTATAAACAACTAACAAGTATCTTTATGCCAACTAAATTTAAATTCAGTTTTTTATCTTTTCATGTATTTATAAAATAAACCAAGCATAACTCCCGATTTATTTCACTTTCGACGGCCTTTCAAATCTCGTATTTGTCAACAATACATGTATCTTTTTCCCTTCTTTTCTTCTTATATATATTCAAACTCTTCCATAGCGTTTGAATATATTATTAATCACCCCTATTTTATCCCTTCCATCTTAAAATATTCTAACAACTGCTTTTTCACTTTTCATACCCATCCCCTGTTATATTCGCTTTTACCTCTATTAAGTAAAGTATTCTCTATTGTTCAAATTAATTAGTAAATCTATCCATTCTTTTTTTTAACTAAAAATAACTCACACTAACGAAAAACTCCTTTAAAAAAGGATCACAGAACAATCTTTCGATCTTATCTATTTTTACTAAGTACAACCATGCGAAAAATAGAATTTCTTTACTTTTTTACACTCCCTATTTGTAAGTTATTTTTCCAGCCATTTTAAAAACAATCTAACGTGCTTTTCGTTTTTTAGTTGAATTAAAACTAGTTTCCATTTAGGCTTTCAATATTTGACCCATCTATTTCTAATAAACCAATCCCTGTAATATTTTTTTACTTTGTTTGATAATAATTTGTTTGACATTAAAATCAAATGGTATTTATTCATCAAACAAATTAGACAAACGCGAACGCTTTTATCGAATCTATTCGACAAATCAAAACAAATTAATGATGTGATTTTCTTAAAATTTCTTGGATTATAAAAATCATCAGTTTTAGAGCGTCGGATATATCAACAATATATAAACCAAATTTAAGTGCTGCCTTAATTTTATATTTATCCTATTTTGTGCTATATATTTAAATTTTTATAGGGCAGTAAATCTTTAAAATATAGTACTTGAATCAGGTTTATAGTTCGGAATCAAAATTCTAATATTTATTGGCGGATAATTAAAATTTACACTACTTAAAACTGCCTCACCAACACCAAGTTTTGGTACAATATTCACAACATTATTATCTTTTGGAAGTACATATTTTAATTTTTCTATATCATTTGTATTCGTTAAATTGTGAATAATATAAGTTCCAAACTGACTCAAAACCCCATCTGGAATATCTCCAGGTCTTTGAGTGATAATACATAAAAATACACGTTTTTTTCTAGTTTCTTTGGCAATGCATTCAAAAGAATTTAATTTATATTTCTTTAACTCAATATCTCCATTTTTATTTAAAAAATTATGAGCCTCATCAAGAAACACTATCAATGAATTATTGGAATTTTTAACAATATTATTTCTTGCCATTTTGAGTATTTTTCTCCCTATTAATTCAACAACTATTTCCTTGATATTATATTCTGAAACTACTTCTTCAAAATCCAAAATTAATAACTTTTTATTATATAGATCATCATTATTGTTTTTAATAAAATTTTCGATAATTGTTAATATATTTCTCTCTTTATCAAGTTCTGTGTTAAATATTTTATTGTAAAACTCACTATTCAACAAATTATTAAGTCTCGCAATCATTGGAACACAATATCCAAAAGTTTTTTCATCATTTTCCCATTTGTCACTATTTCTACTCAATTTAACACATTCATATTCAATTTGTAAAGGTAATTTTTTTAAATCGACATTCTGAAGATTATTTCTTATTATTTCATCATAAAATTCCATATAAATTTCGTTAAATACTTTTGGCGAATTATTTTCTTTTTTTATATTTTCATTTATAACGAATTTTTCACAAAAATTTTTGTATTTTTTATATTCATCTCCTGGTTTTTTTTCACTTAATTTTTTACTTAAAATTTTTGCTAACTTTAAAGATTGAATTGCATTATTTAATTTTGGAAGTTGAATTCCCTCAGACGGGACTAAAAGTAAATATAAATCTTCTAAATTCATATCTTGAGGATTTAGGTAAGAATCTACCCCAAGCTTAAATATAGAAACAGAATCCCTATCTTTAAATGCTTCAGCATATTCTCCAGTAGGATCAAAAATAATAACCTTTTTATTATCCATTTCAATTAAAGCTTCTGTCAATTTTGCCACAGTCCAGCTTTTTCCACTCCCAGTTGTTCCTACAATAGCACAATGTCTTGAAAAAATTTTTTCTAAATCATCTATTTTTAAAAATTCGTTATTTACAAAAGTTGCAAATTCAAACTTTTTGTTTCGTTGTTGCGTTTTTAAAATTTCCCTTAATACTTTTTTACTTGCAAGATAAACTCTAGCTCCAACATTTGGAAAATCAGCAATTGTTTTTTTTATTTTTAAATCTATATAATCAAAAGAAAATAATATATTTACTTTTACTCTAGGGTTAAAATCAGCTTCTTTATTTTCAAGATTTTTATCCATAATATTTTTTCTCTCTTTTTCCAGAAACTCAATTTCAAAAATTTGTCCCAAGAAACCATACTTATCTCCTTCTATTACAACATATGAATTTAACAATCCACCATGAAAATCTTCTCCATTATAATAATATTTAGTTAATTTTTGAACATAGGGTGTATTTAAAACAACATAATTTAAATTAACTTTAGAAATATAACCTATCAACAAATTCCTATCAAAAAAAGAATATACTGCTCCCCTGAAGGATTGGACAGTTAGAAAGTAGAGAGTATAATCATATACGAAGGGGAGTGAAAGATATGAGAAAGAAGTTTTCTGCTGAAG
>NZ_JAIHAP010000080.1:0-8154 GCF_020054775.1 Thermosipho sp. (in: thermotogales)
TGATGAAATAAAAATAATGAAGAAGCATGTTTATTATTCATATATTGTATTGAATGATTACAAAGATGAATCTTGGTTTTATCCTGCTGTAAGGCATCAAGAAAGAATTGATGGAAGTGGTTATCCATTTAAATTAAAAGAAAACGAGATGAGTTTTGAGGATAAAATTTTACAGGTTGCAGATTATTTTTCCGCACTTTTAGAGGATAGGCCATATCGTAAAGGATTTGAAAAAGAAAAAGCATTTGAAATAACCTATGATACAGCTAAAAAAGGAACTTTGGATATGCAAGCAGTGGAGGTACTTAATGAGGTTTTAAAAGAGGATAGAGATTACAGAAATATATCTTATATCTCAAAAACTCAAAAAAACATCGATCTATTTGTAAATGGTTTATTACAATAAGTGTAAGGAGTGTATTTATGAGATTTCTAGTAATTTCCGACCTTCATATTCCAACCAGAAACTTTCAAGTGCATCCAAAAATTGTGGAAATTGCAAAAGAATGTGATGGTATTTTTGCGTTGGGAGATTTTGTTGATCTAAATACTGTTTTGTTTCTTCAAAGTTTGAATAGAAATTTCCATGGCGTATTTGGAAATATGGATGATTATGATGTGAAGGATTATCTACCTGCTCAAAAGGTTGTAAAAATTGGAAAGTTTACAATAGGTTTGACCCATGGTAGCGGTTCTCATATAAGAATTCCAGAAAGGATTGTAAATTGGTTTGATAATGATGTTAATGTTATATTATATGGACATAGTCATGTACCTGATGATAGAGTATACCGTGGAAAGCGTTTCATAAATCCAGGGACAGCTATGGAAACATACGGTATAATGGAAATAAATGGTGATTCACTAAAATTTGAAGTATTCAAGGAGGAGTAGAGATGGTAGGATACGAAATTTATATCCGCTCTTTTTATGATTACAACAACGATGGAACAGGTGATTTTAAAGGTCTTTCTAATGCTGTTTCTTATCTAAAAGATTTAGGTGTTGATCTTGTTTGGATAATGCCTCATTTTAAAGCTCCAAGTTACCATGGATACGATATTATAGATTTCTTTGACACCACACCTTCATATGGAACCCTTGATGACTTTAAAGAAATGGTTGAAAAACTTCACGAGGCTGGAATAAAAATTGCGATTGATCTTCCTTTAAATCATGTATCATCAAGGCATCCATGGTTTAAGGCTGCCGTTTCTGGTGATAAAAAATATGAAGATTTCTTTTTATGGGCAGATGATGGAGTAGACTTAAATGAGAAAAGACCTTGGGATAATGAAGTTATCTGGCATCCATATAATGGTAGATGGTATTATGGTGTTTTTGGAGGTTCATCTCCAGACTTAAACTATGAAAATGAAAAGGTTGTTGAAAAGGCACTTGAAATAGTTGAATTTTGGTTAAATATGGGTATAGATGGTTTTAGATTCGATGCTGCAAAACATATTTATGATTATGATCTTCAACAAAAGAAGTTCAGTTACAATCACGAAAAAAATATTCAATTTTGGAAAAAGATTATGGATAAAGCAAGAAGTATAAAAAGTGATGTTTTTGCAGTAACTGAAGTATGGGATGCACCTGAAATAGTTGCTGAATATGCAAAAACAATTGGATGCTCCTTTAATTTTTATTTTACAGAAGCATTGAGAGAATCAATTAATCATGGAAATACCTATAAAATATGGGATTGTTTTTCAAGAACATTGACCGATGATAGAGGACTTTACATTCCTTCAAATTTTTCCAGCAACCATGATATGACAAGGCTTGCTTCAAGTTTGCAGTCTGAGGATCAAAGAAAGGTATTTTTTGCAATGCTCCTTACAACGCCAGGAATTCCATTTATTTTCTATGGCGATGAGCTTGGAATGAAGGGAGTGTATGATCCTTACTTTACTGAGAGTGTAATTGAACCATTCCCTTGGTATTCTTCACTTTCTGGCGATGGTCAAACCCTTTGGAAATCTGTAGGGTTTAACCATGCATTTACTGGTGTTTCTGTTGAGGAACAATCTCAAAGAGAAGACAGTCTATTAAATACTGTAAAAAGATGGATTAAATTTAGAAAAGAAAATGAATGGATGACAAACTCATGGATTGTTGATTTAAGAACAAGTGAATTTGTAGTTGGTTATACAGTAACAAATGGAGAAAAATCACTTAGAATATATCATAACATTTCTGGACATGAAGAGGAATTTGAAGGAATAAGGTTAAAACCATTTGAATCGAAGGTGTTATAGAGTGGGAAAGATAAAGAAACTTCCCGAGCATGTAATTGGAAAGATTGCAGCTGGAGAAGTTGTTGCGGGTCCTTATTCAGTAGTAAAAGAACTTGTTGAAAATTCACTTGATGCAGGTGCTACAAAGATTGAGATAGAGATAAAAAGCGGTGGAAAAAGTTATATAAAAGTGAAGGATAACGGAGAAGGTATGGGACGTGAAGACCTTCTCCTTTCTATTTATGAACATACAACAAGTAAGATAAATGATTTTGATGATATATATAACCTATCTTCCTTTGGATTTAGAGGAGAAGCTCTGGCATCTATTGCAAAGGTCAGTAGGATAGTTATTACATCAAATAATGGAAGTGAGTCTCATAGACTTGAGGCAATAGGTGGAAAGATTAAATCTGTTAATGAATATCCACTTGTTGAGAAAGGGACAATAGTAGAAGTATACGATTTATTTTTTAATGTTCCTGCAAGACGTAAATTTTTGAAATCTGAAGCCACGGAAAAAAGGTATGTAGTAGAATACGTAGAAAAATTTTTGCTTTCAAATCCAGATGTTGAATTTATCTTTAGAGCGGATAATGAAATAATATATAACGCAAGAGCATCAAATCTTGAGGAAAGATTCAAACTTATATTTCCTGAAGTCAAAGAATATACATTAATAAATGGTAAATACGTTGAAGGGATAATTTCATCGCCTAATTATCATAGAAAAAATAGGACAGGACAGATCTTTTTTGTACAAAAAAGATTTGTTATGGATAAAATGCTCTATTACATTTTTGAAAATGGGTATGGTGAAGCACTTGTTGATCATCCATACGGTGTTTTATTTATTAATGTACCATCAAAACTGGTTGATGTTAATGTTCATCCACAAAAATTGGAAGTAAAATTTTCAAATCCGAATATTATATATTCAGATATAACAAGAACGGTGAGAGAGGCATTAAAAAAATTTGTTTCAAAACAAATATTTGTTAAGCCTATAAATGAGAAAAAAACAAAATCAGAGGTTAGCAGTTTTGAGACGAAAAATGTGAATTTTTCTAACGACAGTTTTCAAGATAAATTCAATAGTGTGTTCAAAGAAAGTGTAAATTATGTAGATTATTCTAAAAGCATGTTATTTGATATATCAGAAAAGAATTTAGAAGTAAAAAATGATGTAGTTATTTTAAAAAAGAGGTATGTTTTATTTGAAATGGAAGATGGAATATACATAATGGATTTTCATGCGGCACACGAAAGGTTTATTTACGAGCAAATCTTAGAAAAATTAAAAGTGGGTATTGAAAAAGTTGATTTAATTATTCCTATCGAAATAAGGATTGGAAAAAGTTTAAAGCAGATTGTTATAGAAAAGCTTGATGAATTAAAAGAAAATGGGTTTGAAATAAAGGTTGAAAATGAATCGGTTAAAATTTTATCTATACCATCTTTTATAAAGCCATCAGATGTTGATGATATATTTAAGGAAATTATAGATGAATACAGAATACCTTCAATGGGAACAAAAAATATGAAGCATATAATAGCTGATAAAGCCTGTAAGTCTGCTGTCAGAACAGGGTATGATATTACTGAAGGTGAGGCAAAAAAGCTAATTGAAGAGGTTTTTAAAAGAAATTTGACAACTTGTCCACATGGAAGACCTTTGTTTTTAAAGATTACCTTTAATGAGATTGATAAATATTTTGATAGAACGTAAAAATGGCTCGGTATTCCGAGCCATTTATATTTTAATTTCATTGAAGTTATCTTGTATAGTCTGTATAAGACTTATGGTCTTTCTTACATTTTCAAATACTGATTCTAATTCATCCAAGAACTTTTGTATTGTAGCACTAATTTCTTCTGCTGTTGCAGAACTTTCTTCAGATATTGCAAGGAGATTTTGTATACTTGTTGTTATATTTTCAAGTTTTTCTGTTTCAGAGTTTAAAGTTGAAACAAGAGTATTTAATTGAGAAGTGATATTAGAAATAATTTCACTTGATTCTTTACTTTTTTGTGCACTATTTTCAAGTTCAGATGATTGATTTTTAAGCTCTTCATATCCCTTTGTGACACTTAAACTTAATTGAGAGATACCATTTGAAACGGTTGATAAAAATTGAGAAATTTTAACGGCAGATTCTTTACTTTCTTCAGCAAGTTTTCTTATTTCATCGGCAACTACGGCAAAACCTTTTCCTGCTTCTCCACTTCTTGCAGCTTCTATTGCTGCATTAAGTGCAAGTAAGTTTGTTTGTTCGGCTATATTCATAACGGTATTTGCAATTTCTTGGATTGTACTTGCCTGATTTTTGAGTTCTTCACTTTCCTTTGTTATTTTTTCAAATTCCTCGCTCATTAATTTAATTCCTGATGCCGAATTTTCTACATTTTTTGCCGCAGTTATTATTTTTTCAACTGCTGTGTTTAAGTCATTTATTATTTGATTTTGCTCAGTTATTGTTTGAGATATAGTGTTCACATTTGAAGTTACTGCTTCTGAAATTCTTTCTGCATCATTACTAATTTGAACGGCAGTATCTGCTACCTGTGTTGAAAGTTCCTTCATTGTTCCAATTTCTTCTTGAATTGCATCTGAAGATTCTAAAGTCTTTTTAGAGAAATTTAAAATTTCTTCAGTATCTCCTTGAAATCCTATGAGAAATTCTCTAAGGTTTGACAGGGCTTTGATATTGCTTTTTGATAATTTTTCAAAATCTTTTTCCCCAGATATCATCAAAATATCATTAAAGTCTTTTTCTTTGTAAATATTGATTATTTTTTCAACACTCTTTGTGGCATTTTTTAAATCTTTATTAATTAGAAGGAGTCCTATTAGAATTGAAATCGAGGTTAATATGGATCCGGGTAAAGCACCTAAGTATTTTGTAAATAAAAATGATAGTACAAAAGTTAGTATTGGTATTATAACAGTTAAGTTTGTACTAAAACTTTTTAAAAGACCAAATGAGATAGCTTTGTAAAGTTTTAATTTTACACTTTTTCCGTATGGCTTTGTAGCAGTAACTTTTACTTCGATAAATGAGCCGTTTGAATTCATATCTTGTTTTAGTATTTCAATTTTTAAAGGGTCATTAAAAAAGTCTGCTGCTCCTTTTAAAAGACCTAAAAAGTAGTTTCTAAAATCTCTGTGAGATTCATATCTTATAACTGCAGTTTTTTCGTCAATATAGTTATATATGATTCTTGGAGGTTTTGCACCTTTTATTCTTCTAGTAAGTGCTCTATGGACACTATCCATTGCACTTAGGAAAGATAAAACTCCTTCCTTTTTAAAATAACTTGGATAAAACGAATGAAAAGATTTTATGTTGTGATAACCTGTTTCTTGCCAAAGCTCCTCATATGTTTTTCCAACTTTTTTGGCTAATTCTCTGGAAAAATTGACAACCAGTTCATCAGGAACGTTATTAGTTGGGATCAAAAGATTTTGTTCATCTAAGTTAAATTTTGAAGATAACTCATTTACTATATTTTCACCATATAGTTTTTTCCAAGTGGTTATCCAAATGTTCATTACAAAGCTTTTCATTTTTTACCTCCTTTCTGTTTTTTTCTTACAAATTATTTTACCACATAATTTGTCATAGGTAATTAATCTTTATTTTATCTTTATAGACTTTATATGCGCTTTAAAATTTTCTACTTTGATCAAGGTTTTAGATACACAACAAAAAATCAAAAATAAGGCTCAAACCTCTGTTTTATTTTCGACCCTGGCCAATGTAAAAGATAGGTTAAATTAAAATATAAAAAAGGGCTACACCTGCTAAAATTGTTTTTGTACTAAATATAACACAACACAAGGAGGTATAGCCCAACAATATCCACTTCAATATTATTTGACCACAAAAATTACTCAACAAAATATCTTATCTTGTCTTTGACAAATCTAAAAGAATGTATCTAAGAAAGTATCCTGATCATATCTTTGTTTTAATTTTAACCCTGTATTTAACTAATATTCAATCTATGAGAAGACTATATGCTTATCTTTTAGACGGAAGAATAAAAATAAATAATCTACCTTCTAGACAAACAATACACTATAGATTGAAAAGATTATCAAAAAAGAAAGTAAGTAAGAAACTAAAAATAGCACACTGCTAGTTATTGACAGCAGTGAAATTAGAGGAAAGAAAAAGAGACTTCATCTATTATATGAAGCAAATGCAAAAGTGTTATTAGATTTTGAAATAGGAAATAATAGAGAAGTAGAACATGCAGAAGTTATGTTAGAAGATATAGAAGGTTCGATATTGTTAGCAGATAGGGGGTACTGGCAATGGGAGTTTATTGAAAAAATGAAAGAAAAGATGAAGTTATATGTAAGACCTAGGGGAAGAAAAGGGAAAGAATTTATGGAGCGAGAAATAAATAGGTTGATATATAGCAAAAGATGGGAAATAGAATGGTATATAGAAAGGCTAAAGCAGAGGATAAAGATGAGAGGAATGAATGAAAGGACACTAAAGGCACAGATTACATATATGTTACTAGGGCAGCAGTTAACAATGTTAATAGACACACTCACTGCTCATCCTAAAATGATTAGATTGATTGAAAAATAATTTTTACATTGGCCAGGGTGTTTATTTATTATTTTCTAGTTTAAATATTTTTTCTTATTTTAACCCCTCCTTTGGAGGGGTTAATTTTATTCAATATTATCTTTTTTCTACAATTATTTTAAATTTTTAATAAATGTAATATTATTGAAATCTAAAAATTGTCTTGTATTCTTTATATTTTTTGAGAAATGTTATATATATGCATTTAAATCAAACAACCCATGACCAGAAAGTGTGAATACAATTATTTTTTCTTTATTTTCTTTTTTTGCATTTAATGCTTCTTTTATTGCACCGGCTATTGCATGTGAAGATTCTGGAGCGGGAATAATGCCTTCAAGTTTTGAGAATAATCTTGCTGCTTTAAATGTTTCTTCCTGTGAGAATGCTTTTGCTTCTATTAGATTATGATTTAAAAGCGCAGAAATTATTGGAGCTGCTCCATGATATCTTAAACCACCTGCATGTATAGATGGTGGGACAAAATCTTTACCAAGTGTATACATTTTCAAAAGTGGCGTAAACCCTGCTGTATCTCCAAAGTCATATCTATATTCTCCTTTTGTTAATGTAGGGCAACTTTCAGGTTCACAAGCGATAAATCTAATATTTTTTCCAGATAATTTATCTGGAATGAATGGAAGGATTGTTCCACCAAAATTTGATCCTCCACCATGGCATCCTATTATTACATCTGGTTGAATATTTAATTTTTCAAGTTGTTTTTTTATTTCTAATCCAATAATTGTCTGATGCAGAAGTACGTGATTTAGAACACTTCCAAGTGCATATTTTGAATCATTTCTTTGTAAAACTTCTTCCATAGCTTCGCTTATTGCAATTCCAAGGCTTCCAGGATGATTTTTTTCGTATTTTCTTCCAGATTTTGTGTTTCTACTAGGAGAGGGAGTTACTTTACCGTTAAAAAGTTTCATAATACTTTTTCGTGCTGGTTTTTGGTTGAAGCTAACGCGAACCATATAAATATTTACATCTATTCCAAATTTTAATCCAGAATATGATAAAGCACTTCCCCATTGGCCCGCACCTGTTTCTGTGTAAAGTTTTTTTACTCCTGAGATTTTGTTGTAATATGCCTGTGCAAGTGCGGTGTTTGTTTTGTGACTTCCTGTTGGACTTTGACCTTCATATTTATAGTATATTTTCGCAGGTGTTTGAAGGTATTCTTCTAAAAAATTTGCCCTTATAAGTGGAGTAGGCCTGTATACTGCATATTCTTTTAATATTTCTTCTGGTATATCAATAAATTTGTCAGTATCGTTTACTTCTTGTTCAAGAAGTGG